>JAGNSF010000227.1 GCA_017988155.1 Flavobacterium sp.
CCAAACGAAGGCTACGAAAACGTTCGTCATCAATTTTCCCTTCTTTGAATAATCGAATTTTTCTTTCTAAATCGATAATGTCTTTTTGGACAATCGGATTTTCTATTTCGGTTCTAAAACTTTCCATAAGCCCCACCCCAGCCCTCCCCAAAGGGGAGGGAGCCGAGTTTTGATTTTAAATTATTATTTTTTATTTCCCTTGCTCCTTCATTCCCCCCTTTGGGGGTTAGGGGGCTGTTATAAATCCAACTCCCGCTGTTGTGTTGGTATTAGCGTCAATTAAAATAAACGCTCCATTTGATTTATTATCGTTGTATTTATCAAAATACAATGCTTTGCTTAATTTGATAGTCACTTCTCCAATTTCGTTAATCGCTAATTGTGTAGCAGGAACAGCTCCGGAATAATCCGTTGCAATTACATTTTTAATTGCGTCAATTTTAGCTAAAACTTTATTTGTATTGTGTTGCACCAAATACTTGGTTCCTGGCACTAATTTCTTGCTGTCCATCCAGCAAATAGTCGCATTAATATCTTTTTCTACTTGCGGTAATTCTCCTGATTTTACAATCATATCGCCACGTGTCACATTGATGTCGTTTTCCAATTCAACTACAATAGACGAACCCGCTTTAGCTTCATCAAATTGTTGGTCAAAAAAGTGTATTTTGGACACTTTAGATTCGGTTAACGAAGGCAAAACCGTAACGGCATCGCCAACTTTAATTGAGTTTCCGTACAATTTTCCAGCATAACCTCTAAAATCATGGTATTCTTCCGTTTTTGGACGAATCACCGTTTGCACAGGGAAACGCGTTTTACCGGTTTCAAAAACATCTTCAGGGGTTAAATCTTCTAAATGTTCCAAAACCGTTTGTCCTTTGTACCAAGGCATGTTTTCAGATTTATCGGCTACATTTCCGCCGTTAATTGCGCTCAACGGTATGTAACTCACGTTTTGTTCTTTGAATGAACTTTTGGCATTTAAGGCTTGGAAGTCGGCTTTGATTTTGTTAAAAACGTCTTCTGAATAATCGACTAAGTCCATTTTGTTTACTGCAACAATTACCTCTTTTACACGCAATAAATTATTGATAAAAAAGTGACGATAGGTTTGCTCAATCACTCCTTTACGAGCATCAATCAAAATGATCGACACTTGCGAAGTCGAAGCTCCTGTTACCATATTACGGGTATATTCTACGTGACCTGGAGTATCGGCAATAATGTAACTTTTCTTTGCAGTTGAAAAATAAATATGCGCTACATCAATCGTAATTCCTTGCTCTCTTTCGGCAACCAAACCATCTGTAGCCAAAGAAAAGTCTAGATAATCATATCCTTTTTGTTTGCTGCTTTTTTCTATTGCTTCAATTTTATCCGTTGTCAATGATTTGGTATCATACAATAACCTCCCGATTAAAGTACTCTTTCCGTCATCTACACTTCCTGCTGTTGCTATTTTTAAAACTTCCATTTTTTTTTGTTTCAAGTTTAAGGTTTCAAGTTGTTGAACGTAAACCCTAGTTTTTGTTTCAAGTTTCAAGTTTCAAGTTTTTTGAACCTAAATTTATTGTTGCTCCTTCGTTCCCCCTTTGGGGGTTAGGGGGCTTAAAAGTACCCTTGTTGTTTTCTTTTCTCCATCGCTGCTTCTGAACGTTTGTCGTCAATTCTAGCCCCTCTTTCAGAAATGGTTGACGAGCGAATCTCTCCAACGACTTCTTGAATAGTAGCTGCATACGATTCGACAGCCGCCGTACAACTCATATCTCCTACCGTTCTAAAACGAACAATTCGTTCTTCAATTTCTTCATCTTCCTCTTGGTAAACAAATGGCGAATGCGACCAAATCAATCCGTCTCTTAAGAATACTTTACGTTTGTGTGAAAAATAAATTGATGGAATTTCGATTTGTTCTTGTTCAATATAACTCCAAACGTCTAATTCTGTCCAGTTCGAAATTGGGAAAACACGAACGTTTTGTCCCAACTCAATTTTACCGTTCAACAAATCGAATAATTCAGGGCGTTGGTTTTTCTCATCCCACTGACCAAAATCATCACGTACCGAAAAAATTCGTTCTTTCGCTCTTGCTTTTTCTTCATCTCTTCGCGCTCCTCCAATACAAGCATCAAATTTGAATTCTTCAATCGCATCCAAAAGCGTTGTAGTTTGTAAGCTATTTCTGCTCGAATATTTCCCAGATTCTTCTACTACTTTTCCTTGATCAATAGCATCTTGTACATTGCGAACAATTAATTCTAACCCTAATTCGGCTACCAATTTATCTCTAAATTCAATCGTCTCAGGAAAGTTGTGTCCAGTATCTACGTGCAATAATGGAAAAGGAATTTTGGCAGGAAAAAAGGCTTTTTGTGCCAAACGTACTAATGTAATTGAATCTTTTCCACCTGAAAAAAGCAATACGGGTTTTTCAAATTGAGCAATTACTTCTCTAAAAATGTATATCGCTTCGCTTTCTAAAGCATTTGTTTTTACTACTGAACTCATTATTTCTATTTAAAGATTAAATGATTGAAAATCATTTATAATTTCTAATTTATTTTTGGTGCAAACCACATTCTTTATGGCTCGATTCCCAAGACCATCTCCCAGCTCTGATGTCTTCGCCTGGCAAAATCGCTCTGGTACAAGGCGCACAACCAATACTCACAAAACCTTGTTTGTGCAAACTATTTTGAGGGACGTTATTCTTTTCTAAATATTCTTCTACTTGGGGTAAGGTCCATTTTAACAATGGATTGAATTTAATGATATCAAAATGGGTATCGTATTCAAAAAAGTTTAAATCACTTCTATTATCCGATTGTTCCGCTCTCAAACCAGTAATCCAAATCGCATTGCCTTTTAAAGCTTTAGTCAAAGGAGCTACTTTTCGAATGAAACAACATTCTTT
>JAGNSF010000228.1 GCA_017988155.1 Flavobacterium sp.
ATTTAGATACTTTAGTGTATCAACTATATAAAAAAGAATATTTCGGATTTTTATCTTCAGCAGAAGAATATGTTATTTCGATATATGAGGCAATTAATTCCAACATTCATTTAAACAATAAATCCACCACCGCGACTTTACTTTATCTAGGTAGTAATTATATTTTTTTCAAGCCAAATAAGAGAACTACTTGGTATATTTTCTTCGAGAAAAAAGATACTACTTATTTAGTTACAGGAATTTTAAATAATTACTCTGAAGAAATTCGACATTTGTAATATGATAGGTTTAAATTTTTAAAAGCACATTTGGATCGGGACAATTGACACTGTAAAAATCCAGCATTTTTGAACTGCAAACCCCTGGGTAATCCCCAAACTTATTTTCCATGTCGATTATTATCTGAAAATGTAAATGGGGAGCATAATCTCCGTTGATTGGAGGTAAACCCAAATTTCCGATCTGCTCACCTTTTGATACAGCATCGCCAATTTGTTTACCTATCAAACTTTCTTCGCTTAAATGACCATAAAGGGTGTGGAAAACATGACCATCAAATTGATGTTGGACAATAATCGTTGGGCCATAATCACCTAAAGCGGTATTGTTTTGAAAACTATGAATTTTACCGTCTAATGCCGCATGAACGCTAGCTGATTCATTAATCCATAAGTCCAATCCAATATGAATGTTACGTTCTTCGGAATTTTCAGCATTAAATACTGTACTTCTTTTGTATAGATTTCGAATTTCTAGATAGCCTCCAAAAGCTATTTTTCCTTTGTTGTCATCCAAATGTTTTTGAATAAAAACTTCATAATCTTTTGCAGTTTCTAATTCATGAATTTCTCGGTTTGAAATGGATAAATCAAGTGGCACATATTCTGAATATGAAATATGGGGTGCTATCACTTTTGAGGCTTCGCAAAGACTAAGTAATTCGATTATTGCTGTCATATCTTTTATACTATTTTCAAAAATAAAAAATCCTCATAAAATGGGTTCTATGAGGATTTAATTTTAATTTATAATGGCAAATTAAGCATTAGCAGTAACTGCTTCTTTGTCAATTTTACCAATTAAACCAGCTAATACTTTTCCAGGACCCACTTCGGTAAAACTAGTAGCGCCATCTTGAATCATTTGTTGTACAGATTGTGTCCATTTTACAGGTGCTGTCAACTGAATGATTAGGTTTTTCTTAATTTCAGCTGGGTCAGAAACAGCACTCGCAGTTACATTTTGATACACAGGGCAAATAGGAGTAGAGAAAGTAGTCGCTTCTATTGCAGCTGCAAGTTCTTCTCTTGCTGGTTCCATCATTGGTGAGTGAAAAGCACCACCAACAGGTAAGATCAATGCGCGTTTTGCTCCCGCTTCTTTCATTTTTTCGCAAGCCAATTCCACCGCTTTGTATTCGCCAGAAATTACCAACTGCCCAGGACAATTGTAATTAGCTGCTACTACAACACCGTCAATGGAAGCGCAAATATCTTCTACGATTTTATCTTCTAAATTCAAAACTGCTGCCATAGTTGAAGGTGTGATTTCACACGCTTTTTGCATCGCTAAAGCTCTTTGTGAAACTAATTTTAACCCGTCTTCAAAAGACAAAGCACCGTTGGCCACTAAAGCTGAAAATTCTCCTAAAGAATGACCAGCTACCATTTCTGGTTTGAAATCAGCTAAGGTTTTAGCTAAAATAACCGAATGTAAAAAAACGGCAGGTTGCGTTACTTTAGTTTCTTTTAATTCTTCGGCAGTTCCTTCAAACATGATGTCTGTAATGCGAAAACCTAAAATATCATTGGCTTTTTCGAAAAGTTCTTTTGCCAAAGGCGAATTCTCATATAGTTCTTTACCCATTCCGGTAAATTGTGCTCCTTGTCCAGGAAATACATATGCTTTCATAACGTTTGTTTCAAGTTTAGTGTTTTTTGAGAGGCAAAAATAGTTTTTTATTGCGAATCAAGAATTATTTGTTTAACCAGTTAGTAAGTAATTTTCTTAAAATAGGTAATAAAACAAAAACCATTGTTGGTACCAAAATGCCCGTCATGATTAGTGTTTTTAATGGCAGAGGCCATTCTTTAATTACATCTCCAATAAGATAACTCACAAAAGTTATGGTCGGATAAATTGCAAGCCAAACCATTACGGCAAATTTCCATTTAGGTGGTTGTTTCATCGTTGAATAATTAATGTTCCATTGGAATTTCCATGATTAAAAAACGAGAATCCGAATTGGCTTTAATTTCTAATTCATTGGTTTCCCAAATTCCAATAGCATCTCTTTTTTCTAGTTTTTCTCCATTCACTTCGATTTCACCTTCAATATTCATGATATAGAATCCGTTACCCTCTTTTTTTAAACCTAATTTTTTAGAAAAATCTTTATCGAAATCACTCAAATAAAACCAAGCATCTTGGTGAATCCAGACCCCTTCATCGTCTTCATTTGGAGATAAGATTTGTGCGAAATTATTTTTTTGCTTTGCAATATCTAAAGTAATTTGTTGGTAACGCGGTTCTACATTTCTGTATTTTGGAAACAACCAAATCTGAAATAATTTTGTCTGTAAATCTGCATTCGGATTGAATTCGCTGTGCTGAATTCCAGTTCCAGCACTCATCACTTGTATATCGCCAGTCTTGATAGTAGACGAATTTCCCATACTGTCTTTATGCGCCAAATCTCCTTCTAATGGAATAGTGATAATTTCCATATTATCATGTGGGTGGGTGCCAAATCCCATTCCAGCCGCAACTGTATCGTCATTCAAAACGCGAAGCATTCCAAATTGAATGCGTTCTGGATTGTACCAACTTGCAAAACTAAAACTGTGGTAAGCATTCAACCAACCGTGATCAGCATGTCCTCTTGAACTCGCTTTGTGTAAAATGAAAT
>JAGNSF010000229.1 GCA_017988155.1 Flavobacterium sp.
CGCTCTTTTAATAATTCTAAAGCCGCTCTAAAAGCCACTAAGCCTTCTAATTTTGCCATGTCGATTCCGTAACAGTCAGGATAACGAATTTGCGGCGCCGAAGACACAATCACAATACGTTTTGGTTTCAAACGATCCATCATTTTGATGATACTCATTTTCAACGTAGTTCCGCGGACAATACTATCATCAATAATAACCAAATTGTCCGTTGGTTTAATTACGCCATATGTCACATCATAGACGTGAGCTACTAAATCGTCTCGACTACTGTCTTCAGTAATAAACGTTCTTAATTTAGCGTCTTTGATTGCTACTTTTTCGGTTCTGATTTTAACTTTCAAGAGTTCTTGTAAAGTTTGCTCCGTTAACGTATTTCTGTTTTTTAGGATGTAATCATTTTTTCTTTGGTTCAAGAAATCCTGAGCCGCTTCGACCAATCCGTAGAAAGACGTTTCAGCAGTATTTGGAATATACGAAAACACCGTATTATCGGTATCTTGATCTATCGCTTTTAAAACCGATGGCAAGATTAATTTTCCTAAATTTTTTCTTTCTTGGTAAATTTCAGCATCACTTCCTCTAGAGAAATAAATTCGTTCAAACGAACACGCTTTCTTAACGGTAGGTGCTAAAATTTGATTTAACGAAATGTTTCCGTTTTTCTTAATAATCAACGCATTTCCTGGTTCAATTTCTTGAACGCTTTCAAAAGGAACGTTAAATACTGTTTGGATAACTGGTCGTTCTGAAGCTACTACTACTACTTCATCATCTTGGTAATAATACGCTGGGCGAATTCCCGCTGGATCTCTAAACACAAAAGCATCTCCGTGTCCTAATAGTCCTGCCATCGCATAACCCCCATCTAAGTTTTTAGAAGCACGAGTTAAAATTCGGGCAACATCTAATTTCTCAGCAATAACCGGTGACGCCTCTCTTTTATTTAAGCCGGCATTTTTACATTCTTGATACAAATCGGTTACAGCATCATCTAAGAAGTGTCCAATTTTTTCCATTACGGTTACCGTATCCGCCATTTCTTTTGGGTGCTGACCCAATTCAACCAAACTTTGGAACAATTCCTTAACATTCGTCATATTAAAGTTTCCAGCCAAAATTAAGTTTCGGTGCATCCAGTTATTCTGACGCAAAAAGGGATGAACGCTTTCAATACTATTTTTACCAAAAGTACCATAGCGCACATGTCCTAAAAACACTTCCCCTAAATAAGGAATATTCGCTTTTTGAAGCGCTACATCATTCGCATACTCGGGATGTGAACTCATTTCTGAGTTAATTCTTTCATTAATTTGAGCGAAAACATCTTGTATAGGCTGTGCTGCATTAGAACGCACACGGCTGATGTATCTTTCTCCTGGCTCTACGTCTAATTTAATACTCGCAAATCCTGCTCCATCTTGACCACGATTGTGCTGTTTCTCCATCAACAGATACATTTTTTGTATTCCGTAAAAAGCAGTTCCGTATTTTTCTTTATAAAATTCAAGCGGTTTTAAAAGCCTCACTAAGGCAATTCCACATTCGTGTTGTAAAGCGTCGCTCATTGTTGTATTGTAATTGGTTGTGTTGTGTTATGTATAAAAAAAGCCCCGAAAATTTCGAGGCATACTTTATTATAATTCTATATCAAATTGTGTCAAAGATTTGAACTGTTGCAATCTAGACACTACTTCTTTTTTATCTAAGGCTAGCATTCTTTCTGTTCCAAATTTCTCCACGCAGAACGAAGCCAAATTTGAACCGTAGATTACTGCATTTTTCATATTGGCAAAAGATACATTTTCGCTTTGCGCAATAAATCCTGTAAATCCACCTGCAAAAGTATCTCCAGCTCCAGTTGGATCAAAAACTTCTTCTAAAGGCAATGCTGGCGCAAAAAACACTTCTTCGTTATGGAATAAAAGTGCACCGTGTTCTCCTTTTTTGATGACCACATATTTAGGCCCCATCGTATGGATTTTAGCAGCTGCTTTCACCAATGAATATTCTCCTGACAATTGTCTCGCTTCTTCATCATTGATTGTAATAACGTCGATACGTTTCATCACGTCCAATAACTCAGGCAAGGCACAATCCATCCAAAAGTTCATGGTGTCTAAAACTACTAATTTAGGTTTTACTTCCATTTGGTCCAAAACGCTGCTTTGAACTAATGGGTGCAAGTTACCCAACATCACTACATCAGCATCTTTAAAATTTTGAGGTACTTTAGGTTGGAAATCAGCCAATACATTCAATTCGGTTGCCAAAGTATCTCTTGAGTTCAAATCGTTGTGGTACAAACCACTCCAAAAGAATGTTTTACCTCCCTTAACAATTTCAAGACCTGAAATGTCTATATTTCTAGCCGTCAATAAATCCAAATATTCTTGTGGAAAATCGTCTCCAACTACGGATACAATAGCCGATTGTAAATTGAAAAAAGAAGCTGAAAGACCAATATAGGTTCCAGCACCACCTAAAATTTTATCTGTTTTTCCAAAAGGAGTTTCAATAGCGTCGAAAGCAACTGTTCCAACAATCAATAATTTGTTCATTATTTTAGTTTCGAAATTAAGAGGCAAAGATAGTTTATAAGTTTTAGAGTTGCAAAGGTTCAAAGAAGCAAAGTGAAGAGAATTTTACATTCTTTAAAATGAAGTATTACAACAACTTCTCATCTTCTTTTTCGTAGTATTCATCTACCGAAAGTTGCTTTTGTGTTGATGCCATTACAGCTAATTCATCACATCGCTCATTTTGAGGGTGGTTATTGTGGCCTTTTATCCATTTAAAATCGACTTGATGTTTTTTGTAAATTACTAAAAACCGTTTCCATAAATCAGGATTTTTTTTGCCTACAAAACCTTTTTTCTCCCAACCAAAAACCCATTTTTTCTC
>JAGNSF010000230.1 GCA_017988155.1 Flavobacterium sp.
TTTGGCTACTTCAAAAAACTTGGGTGCTGAGCGCAGCATGGCATTATTAATTCCAGTTAATTTAACTACAAAGGGTTGAATAGGAATTTCGGGATTGACTAAACTGATAAATTGATCCACCACTTCGTGACCATCAAATTTATAAATGGCTATTTCGGTAATTCCTTCTTCGTTGAATTGACCTCCAGTGGTTTCTATGTCGAGAATTGCGTACAAATTGGTATTTAGATTTAGTATTTTGTCATTGCGAGGTACGAAGCAATCTCCTCTAAAATTAGTATTTATCGTCCTCCAAAGATACTACTTCCAATTCGAACCATCGTACTTCCGCATTTAATAGCAGGAGCGTAATCGCCTGACATTCCCATTGAAAGTATGTTTAGTTGACAGTTTTTAGAATTTAGTGTTGAATAGTGATCAAAAATCGTTTTCAATCTACTGAATTCTTTTTCCACTTGGTTTGCATTATTTGTGAAAGTTGCCATTCCCATCAAACCGACAATTCGAATGTGGTTCATTTCATTTTTTTTATCCTGAACTTGTTTCAGTACCTCACTTAATTCCTCTTCGTCTAAACCAAATTTAGATTCCTCCTCTGCGATATATACTTGCAATAAACAATCAATAACTCGGTTGTTTTTTTGTGCCTGTTTGTTAATTTCTTGTAGTAATTTTAAACTATCCACTCCGTGAATCAAACTCACAAAAGGCGCCATGTATTTGACTTTGTTAGTTTGAACATGACCAATCATGTGCCATTGAATGTCCTTGGGCATTGCTTCCCATTTTTCAGACATTTCTTGGATTTTGTTTTCACCAAAAACACGTTGACCCGCCTCATATGCTTCGATTAAATCGGTAATAGGTTTGGTTTTGGAAACCGCTACAAGAGTTACATTTTCAGGAATTGAAGCTTGAATAGAACGTAAATTATTTTGAATTGACATGGAGAGTCTTGAATTTAAATGAATTGAGCAGCTACTTTTTCTGCTTTTTTGTTTTCTGCATAATTGTAAAATCCTTCTCCCGATTTCACACCTAATTTTCCGGCACGAACCATATTGACTAACAATGGACAAGGTGCATATTTTGGATTTTTAAACCCTTCATACATTACATTTAGTATAGAAAGACAGATGTCTAGTCCAATGAAATCTGCTAATTGTAGCGGCCCCATCGGGTGTGCCATCCCTAATTTCATTACGGTGTCAATCTCATAAACACCTGCAACTTTATTGTACAAAGTTTCTATGGCCTCATTTATCATAGGCATCAAAATTCGATTGGCTACAAATCCTGGATAGTCATTTACTTCAACAGGTGTTTTTCCTAATTTTTCCGAAAGCTGCATTATGATTTGAGTCACATCATCACTGGTATTGTAACCTCTAATAACTTCTACCAATTGCATAATCGGCACAGGATTCATAAAGTGCATTCCAATAACACGTTCCGGATGCGCTACAACAGCTCCAATTTGAGTAATTGAAATAGACGAGGTATTAGTTGCCAATATGGTATTGTGGGTACAAGCCTCATTCAATTGCTTGAAAATTGCCAATTTTAAATCGACATTTTCAGTAGCGGCTTCAATAACCAAATCGACGCCAACCACACCGTCTTTCAAATCGGTATAGGTTATAATATTTGTTATGGTTTTGGCTACATCTTCTTGTGTAATGGTTCCTTTGGCTAACATTCGATCCAAATTAGTAGCAATAGTATTCATGCCTTTGTCTAATGCCTTTTCAGAAACATCAATCAGTTTTACAGTAAAACCATTTTGAGCAAAAGTATGAGCAATTCCGTTGCCCATAGTTCCAGCACCAATTACAGCGATTGTTTTCATTTTGTATAGTATTATTTTTCCATAGAATCAATAATCTGATAGGCTACACGCAAAGCATTGGTTGCTTGTTCCAAAGTAACTACAGGAGTCGTGTTATTGTTGATAGCATCAGCAAAAGATTCTAATTCGTCTAAGATGGCGTTATTTTGGTGAACTTCAGGATTAGAAAAATAGATTTGTTTTTTCACACCTTCGGCATTTTGTAAAATCATATCAAAGTCACCCGGAACTTCAGGAGCATCTTTCATTTTGACTACTTCACATTTTTTTTCAAGGAAATCTACAGAGATATATGCATCCTTTTGGAAGAAACGCGTTTTACGCATATTCTTCATCGAAATTCGGCTTGAGGTCAAATTGGCTACACAACCATTTTCAAATTCAATTCGAGCGTTGGCAATATCCGGTGTTTCGCTAATAACTGAAACACCACTAGCATTGATATTTTTAACTTTTGAATTGACTACACTCAAAATAGCGTCAATATCGTGAATCATTAAATCTAAAACCACAGGAACATCAGTGCCTCTTGGATTGAATTCTGCCAAGCGATGGGTTTCAATAAACATCGGATTTTCGATCATGTTTTTAGTAGCGATAAAAGCTGGATTGAAACGCTCAACGTGTCCCACCTGACCTTTTACGTTGTATTCATTGGCTAAGGCAATAATTTCTTCCGCTTCCGCAACAGTAGTAGCAATTGGTTTTTCGATAAAAACGTGTTTCCCTGATTTGATGGAAACTTTTGCACATTTGTAATGAGAAAGAGTAGGCGTTACAATGTCTATTACGTCCACTGCGTGAATTAATTTGGCAATAGTATCAAACTGTTTGTAGCCAAATTCAGCAGCGATTTTAGCTCCGTTTTCTTGATTTTCGTCGTAAAACCCTACTAATTCGTATTTTTCAGACTGTTGTAATAAACGTAAATGTATTTTACCTAAGTGACCAGCACCTAATACTCCAATTTTCAGCATAATAATGTAGTTTGGACAAAAATAGGAATAAATTGGTGAATTAATTATCGGAAAAAGACAATTATTTGTTCGATTTT
>JAGNSF010000231.1 GCA_017988155.1 Flavobacterium sp.
GTCATGGTAAATCTAAAATTATCGCAATGATTAATGAAGAGTTGCAAAGAGAGGTAATTAAGGATGTAGTTTTGAGATAGACATTTAGATTTTTAGATTTCTAGATGGTTAGATTTTTTTAGAAAGTTAGAAAGTTAGATATAAAAAGAAACCCATTTCAATCGAAATGGGTTTTCTTTTTATAAAATCTAAGAAGTCTAATCTTCTATAAATCTAGAGCTCTAAATTAAAATTGCTCTCTTCCAGCAAAGTGAAACGCGCCTTCAATAGCTGCATTCTCGTCACTATCTGAACCGTGAACTGCATTTTCTCCCATAGAAGTTGCGTACAATTTACGAATAGTTCCTTCGGCTGCTTCAGCAGGATTAGTTGCTCCAATTAAAGTTCTGAAATCGCTTACTGCATTATCTTTTTCCAATATAGCAGCAACAATTGGTCCGCTTGACATGAATTCAACTAATTCTCCATAAAAAGGACGTGCGCTGTGTACTGCATAAAAAGCCTGTGCATCAGCAACTGTTAATTGTGTAAGTTTTAAAGAAACAATTTTGAAACCAGCATTGTTAATCATTGCAAGTATGTTTCCAATATGACCATTTTTAACCGCATCGGGTTTAATCATAGTAAAAGTTCTGTTTGTTGCCATTTTTTTGTGTAATTATAAATTTAGAAAGCAAAAATACTACTTTTTTTGCTGATTGTGTAATGAAATAAATTTCAAAATGAATTATTTGAGATTAATTTGCGATTATCCTAAAATCGTTTTCCAAAGGTTGTAGTTTTTCTATTAACGTTTGGATCAACAACTCCCCATTTTCTTCATAAAACTCAGAGAAATTTGTTTGACGCTCTTGTAAACTTTGGTTGGGAAATAATTCATTTTGTAATTGAATAATACGTTCTAAAACGTCGGCTAACTTTCGTTTTTGTGCTTTTAGCAATCGTTTTTCTAAGTGCTCAATTCCTTTAATTTGTTTGATTTCTTGAGATTTAAGTGCTCCAATGAAAGAATTATCTGTTTGATTGGCAATGGTATAAAGTGCTTCAAATTGCTTTTTCAATTGTTCTTTTACATTAGATAAATCTAAGTCGATTTCAGAAAGCGTTTTTGTTTTTTTGTTCACCAAATCCTTTTGCTTGCTAAATAAATCAGCCCAAGAAAGTTGTAACGCGTTTGCTTTTTTTATTTGTTTTTCAGTGGCCAATACAACGGAGTTACGAACCAATAACATTGGAAAACTCACTTTTGCTGCCTTGAAAAAAGACTGAAGTTCTAACCAATACGCAATTTCTCCTGCGCCACCAATGTAGCATAGATTAGGCAAAAGGACTTCTTGGTACAAAGGACGTAGAATAACGTTCGGACTGAACTTTTCTGGATTGGTTTCTACTAATCGAAATAGTTCTTCTTTGGAAAAAGATAAGTCGGTATGGTTTACTTTATAAGTTCCATTTTCAAAAACAATTCGCTCCCTTAAGTTGTTTTCTATGTAAAATAAATTGATTTCACGTGGGTTAACTTGAATGGAATACTCTTTTAGTTTTTCAATAGTTGCAGCAACTTCTTTAAACGAAGTTTGGTTTTCTAGTTCGTCTTTGATAAACGGAATTAAAATGCGTTTCAACTCGGCATCATCAGCATCGAGGATTACTAAACCATATTCATTAAACAGTTCATTAGCTAAAAATCGAGTTGCTTCTGCCAAATTGGAGTGTTCTAAATAGGATTTTTTGAACAGTTCTTTAATTTTTTCTGCATTACTTCCAGACCCTAATTCTTGCGTAAAAACTTCAAAAACAGCATCTAATCCTTCAGTAGATAAACGACCAACCGGTCCTGAGCTTTCTTTGTTCCAACGGAATTTTTTTCCTTTGAAATTAAAATAATTGATTTCCTCAAAATCATGATCTTCGGTAGCCATCCAATAAATGGGAACAAAGTTCGACTGGGGATATTTTGCTTTTAGTTCGGAAGCCAAATTGATAGTAGAAATGATTTTGTATAAAAAATACAAGGGTCCGCTAAACAAATTCAATTGATGTCCCGTTGTAATAGTATACGTATTGGCTTGTTCTAAAGCTAAAATATTATTTTGTGTAGCTTCAGAAATAGTGCTATTATGATATTGTTTTTGCAAAGTAGCAACCAATAGTTTTCGATTCTCCTGATTGTAGTTGGCTGCTTTTTCAGTGATTTGTGCTTCAAAGTTTTCAATGGTTGGAAACCGATTGTATAGCGAATTTAGACTGGATTTTTGATCTAAATAGTCTACGATTAAAGAAGAGAAATAGCCTGAATTTTGATAGCGTATACAGTCAGTTGGCATATTGGGTTTTGTTTGGAGTAAAAATACTAAAAAAATATTGGAACTAAATAGTTGTGGCTTTCGAAAAATAGTAGCATTTTTATACTCGTTTGATACTATAAAAAACCAAAATAAATGAGTACAACAGCACAACCACAAAATTCGTTACGCCACGTTCTTTTCGGAAGTTTAATTGGAACAACGATTGAGTTTTTTGATTTTTATATCTATGCTAATGCTGCGGTATTGGTTTTTCCACAATTGTTTTTTCCTGGAACGGATAGTACGACTTCAGTTTTACAGTCTTTAGCAACTTTTTCTATTGCTTTTTTTGCACGTCCAATAGGGTCGGCAGTTTTCGGGCACTACGGAGATAAAATTGGGCGCAAAACAACTTTAGTTGTTGCTTTATTGACTATGGGTATTTCAACAGTTTGTATTGGTTTTTTACCCAGCTATGCGAGTATCGGGATTACAGCACCTATCTTATTAATGCTTTGCCGTTTTGGACAGGGTGTTGGTCTTGGAGGCGAGTGGGGAGGAGCTGTATTGTTAGCTATTGAAAATGCGCCACCACACAAGCGTGCTT
>JAGNSF010000045.1 GCA_017988155.1 Flavobacterium sp.
AGTTAGTTTACCCTCTATGGCAATTTCTTTTCCTTTAGTCACATATTTTTCGATGATTTCGGCTGTTTTCCCCCAAGCTGTTACCTTGTGCCATTCGGTTTGTTCTACTTTTTCTCCTTTTTCATTTTTGTAAATATCATTTGTAGCGATTGTTAGATTTGCTACTTTTTTACCTTCTCCAAAAGTTTTGATTTCTGGTTCTTGTCCTACGTGACCGATTAACTGTACTTTGTTTTTCATTGCATTCATGGCGTGTAAAATTTAATTGTTTATAAACTGTTTTTTTGTGTTCGTGTCGGTATTTGTTTGATTTCGACATTGCAAAGATGCGATGGTTCGCAAATTATATTCGGTTACTAACTACTTACTTTCGGTTGTAATTATTTGTAAACGTTTGTAAATGGAAATTTTTGTATATATTTGATTGATTTTAAGTTTTTTAAAGCCAAAACACATGAACAAAACCTGCTTAGAATGTGGCGAAAAAATTGTTGGTCGCGAAGACAAAAAGTTTTGTAGCGATGGGTGTCGCAATACTTATAACAACAAAATAAATAAAGACAGCACCAACTTTATGCGCAATATCAACAATAAATTGCGGAAAAATTATCGGATTCTGTCAGAAATTAATACCGAAGGAAAATCAAAAACAACCAGAGCTAAGTTATTAAGTAAAGGTTTCGATTTTGAGTTTTTTACCAATATCCTAGAAACCAAAACAGGTAATACGTACTTTTTTGTTTATGACCAAGGATATCGCGCTTTGGAAGATGATTTTTACATGCTTGTTAAAAAAGAAATTTAGAACCCAATTCTATCTTTATGAAAAAAAATAACTTTTCTATTCTTGCTGTATCATTTGTCCTTATCGTACTTGGATGGATTTATTACACCATGATGCCTCAATCCATTTCGGACGACGGGTCATTATCTGAATTCTCAACAAAAAGAGCCTTAGAACACATTCAAAGTATTTCTAAAAAGCCCCATTTTGTTGGCTCTGAAAATCACGAAGTGGTTGCTAATTATCTTGAAAAAGAATTACAAAAATTGGGATTAGAAACTAAAATTCAAGAAGGAACCACTCTTTCAGATTGGGGAAACTTAGTAAAATCTAAAAATATTATAGCACGAATTAAAGGTTCAAATTCTACAAAAGCCTTACTATTATTGTCTCATTATGACAGCGCCCCACATTCATTTTCTCATGGCGCAAGTGATGATGCTTCGGGAATTGCAACAATTCTTGAAGGAATACGTGCTTTTTTACACAATAAAACAAAGCATAAAAATGACATTATTATCCTATTTTCTGATGCTGAAGAATTGGGCTTAAATGGTGCTGCTCTTTTTGTTACTAAAAGTAATTGGGCAAAAGATATTGGTTTAGCCTTAAATTTTGAAGCACGCGGAACCAGTGGCCCAAGCTTTATGTTGATGGAAGTAAATAAAGGAAATGCTGAATTGGTAAAAGGTTTTTCTGCAGCAAATCCAAAATATCCTGTTTCAAATTCGTTGATGTACAGTATTTATAAAATGTTGCCTAATGACACCGATTTGACCGTTTTTAGAGAACAAGGAAAAATTCAAGGTTTCAATTTCGCATTCATCGATAATCATTTCAATTATCATACTGCTCAAGATGATTATTCGCACATAAATCCTACAACTGTGGCACATCAAGGGACTTACTTAATGCCCCTATTACATTATTTCTCGAATACAGATTTGTCAAACATGAATAGTGCAGAAGATTATGTGTATTTCAACACACCATTTTGTTTTGTGAGCTATCCATTCTCTTGGATTTTGCCCCTGTGGATTGGCACATTAGCTGTTTTCTTATTTTTAGTACTCATTGGGATTGGCAAACGTATTTTGATTCCAGTAGAAATTGGAAAAGGTTTCTTATTACTTTTTGGAACATTAATTACCACAGGATTAGTTACTCTTTTTGGATGGAAAATCATCCTATTACTATATCCTCAATACACCGATATTCAACAAGGATTTACCTATAATGGGCACAGCTATATAGCCCTATTTATTTGTTTGAGTTTAGCGGTATCTTTTTTATTTTACAGTAAATCAAAAACAGATCAACTAACCATCAATCACTCTATTGCTCCTTTATTGTTATGGATTCTTATCAATTTAGGCATTGCCTTATACTTACCTGGAGCTGGATTTTTTATCATTCCAGTTTTATTTGGATTGTTAATGTTGGTATATTTTGTACTGACACAAAAAACCAGCAAATTCCTAAACTTGCTTTTGAGTATCCCTGCTTTACTACTTTACACGCCTTTTATAGTATTTCTTCCAATCGGTTTGGGTTTAAAAATTTTGATTGGCAGTAGTATTTTAACGGTCTTGGTTTTTGGACTGTTATTGCCTGTTTTTGGTGCTTTTTCAAAAAAAGGAATGTGGTCAACTCTATTTTTTATTGTTGCTATTGGATTTTTTATCAATGCTCATCTCAATTCTGATTATGAAAATAATAAAGCCAAACCCAACAGTCTAGTTTATCTTTTCGATAAAGATGCAAATAAAGCATTCTGGAAAACCTATGACACTAATTTAGACGAATGGACAAAAAAATATTTGGGAGAAAATCCAAAAAATGCCAATAATCAAAACTCGAATCCTTTGTTTAGTAAATACAATTCTCAGTTTACTTTTTCATCTGATGCGCCAATAAAAAAACTAGCAAGCCCGACTGTAGAATTCATAAAAGATTCTGTCGTTGGATCGCAGCGTCATTTAAAAATTAGAATTTCACCGAACAGAAAAGTAAATCGCTTTGATATTTTTGCCAATGAAACTATCATCTTTTACAATTTCAAAGCCAATGGTGCTAGAGACTTGCAACAAAAAGGCTCTAAATACAACCGAAACGGCAAAAAAATTTTAAGTTATTATATTGTGGATAATGAACCTCTGGAAATGGAATTCTCCATTCCGAAAAACACAGTTTTTGATATGACTTTGATGGAAAGTTCCTTTGATTTAATGTCCAATCCTTTGTTTACTATGAATAAACGAGCTCCATGGATGATGCCTACTCCATTTGTTCTGAATGATGCTGTTGTCATTCAACAAAAAATTAAACCTACTTTAAAAACTATTCCTGAAATCCCTTTGAAAAACATTCCTAAATTTGCAGCAGAAAAAGACAGTTTGACAATTGCTCAAGATTCTTTAAAAATGCAAAATGACAAAAATTAGTATCCTGGGTTGCGGCTGGTTGGGATTGCCATTGGCAAAAGTATTGGTGAAAAATGGATTTTCTGTAAAAGGGTCAACCACTACACAGGACAAAATTGATGTTTTAAAACAGTCGGGTATTGAGCCTTTTTTATTTGCCCTTAATCCTGAAAACATACAGGGTAATGCTATCTCATTTTTAGAACATTCAGAAGTTCTCATCATAAATATTCCGCCAAAATTAAGAGGAAATTCCAAAGAAGATTTTGTTGGAAAAATGAAGACCCTTATTCCCTTCATTGAAAAATCTTCGGTTGAGAAAGTTCTTTTCGTTAGTTCAACATCAGTTTATGCAGATGAAAATGTTATAGTAACTGAAGAAACACCACCTCAGCCTGAGACAGAAAGTGGTCGACAATTGTTACAATCAGAGCAGCTTTTGCAAAACAATACGCATTTTAAAACAACAATTGTTAGGTTTGGTGGTTTGATTGGCGAAGACCGACATCCTATTCGTTTTCTTTCGGGAAGAGATGCTATAGAAAATCCTAACGCTCCAATCAATCTTATTCATTTGGAGGATTGTATCGGAATTATTACACAAATTATCCAACAAAATTCATGGGGAGAAATCTACAATGGCGTTACTCCTTTTCATCCTTCGCGAGAATCCTATTATGTGAACAAAGCAATTAAGTTAAACCTAGATTTGCCAAAATTCAATCACTCAAATCCGTCCATTGGAAAAACCATCATAAGTAATAAGTTAGAATCTGTTTTACACTACGAATTTATAAGGAAGACTCTTTAATGTTATTTAAAATAAAAAATGCTCTTTCGTCCAAAATAAACACCATTGGATTACCAATAATTGCCTTGTGTTGGGTGAGTTTTTTTTGGGGAACCACTTGGCTCGCTTCAAAAGAAGGTGTAAAACATATGCCTGCTTTGCAACTGGCGGGAATCAGACAACTCATTGGCGGAATTCTTTATGTTAGCTTCTTTTTATACAAAAAAGCACCTTGGCCAAAGGGCAAACAATGGAAAGCTATATTCATTCTCAGCACTCTTAATTTTGTGTTGAGTAACGGTCTAAGTACTTGGGGCGTGAAATACATTAGCAGTGGTTTGGGTGCTATTATAGGAGCTATTTTCCCGCTGTGGATTGTAATTATTACTTTGTTTAAAGGCGAACGACTTGCGCGATTATCAATATTGGGACTAGTAGTTAGTTTTTGCGGAGTTTGTGTTATTTTCTACGATCATCTGGCCGATTTCTTGAAACCTGACTTTAGATTTGGAATTATTATTTCTTTGATAGCTACTGTAAGTTGGGCTTTTGGGAGTTTATATACCAAGAAAAAGGCGGCGAGTTTTAATCCCTATTTCAGTTTAGGATTGCAAATGCTCATTTCAAGTTTTATCACTTTGGCGGTTGTTGGCGCAACTGGAACTGGAGTAAATATCAGTTCGATTCCAGCCAATTCGTGGTGGGCAATGGGTTATTTGATAATCATTGGTTCTGTTCTGACCTTTATTGCCTTTATTTATATGCTGCAAAGACTTCCGCCAGAAATAAATAGCATTTACGCCTACATCAATCCTATTGTTGCGGTTTTATTAGGGGCAATAATTTATGGCGAACCACTCACAACGGCAATTGCAATTGGAGGATCCATCACTTTGTGTGGGCTGTATATGGTCAATTATTCGATTCGGAAGGCAAGAATGTAATATAATCATAGCTTCCTAGAAATAGAAAACCCCTCGAAATGATATTTTCGAGGGGTTTATTTTTAGGGGAATTTTATTTTTAAACTATAGCGCTGTAATGATAAATTCGCTTCGTCTGTTCATTTGGTGTTGCTCTTCGGTACAGTTTGATTGGTTGGTAGGCTCGCAACCACAGTCGTTTACTAACTGCGTTTCGCCATAGCCTTTTCCTGTTAATTTGCTGGCGTCTATTCCGTTTTTAACTAGCCAAGCGATAGTCGATTTGGCTCTTCTATCTGAGAGAACTTGATTGTATTGAACAGTTTGTCGGCAATCGGTATGCGAACGGATATCGAGTTTCATTGTTGGATTTTGATTCAAAACGTCTAATATTTTTTCTAAATCCAAGGCAGCTTCGGTTCTAATGTTGTATTTGTCTAAATCAAAATAGATCATTTTTATACCAAAGCATTTTCCTAAATCATCGCCCACAGCCACTTTACATACTTCGCTTTCTAAAGCAAAATTCAAATTCGTTCTTCCGTTTTCTCTTGCGATGGCTATTTTTTGTTCCTTAGTAACATAGTCTGGTTTTGCCGCTCTTACATTATAGGTTTTGCCACATTCTACCTCGAATTTGTAATTTCCTGAGGCATCTGTTATTGCAGTATTAATCAATTTGAATTGGTTGTCAAACAAACTCATTTTGGTGTCAGGAAGTATTTGTGCGGTGTTTACATCCGTTACGGTGCCGTATAATTCTTGTAAGCAAACTAGTTTTCTGGTTTCTAAAAATTTGTAGATGTCATCAAATCCTTGACCTCCGTCTCTATTAGAAGTCACGAATCCTCTTCGAGATTTGGTGTCTATTAGATAAGCAAAATCATCTTTGGGAGAGTTGATGCCATCGCCCACATTTTGAATTTCTCCTAATGTTCCATTGGCATCCATTTTGGTTACAAAAACATCTAATCCTCCTAGTCCTGGATGTCCGTCAGAGGCGAAATAGAGTTCGTTTTCGTCTGTTAGTTGTGGGAAGGTTTCTCTTCCTTCGGTATTGATTGCTTTTCCTAGATTTTGTGGAGTACTATAACTGCCATCATCGTTTATTTTGACTTTGAATAAATCGGATTGACCGAGTGTTCCAGGCATATCGGAGGCAAAATACAATGTTTTCTCGTCTGGACTAAGCGTTGGATGAGCTACGCTATAGGAATCACTGTCGAAAGGCAATTCGGTTACTTTGTCCCAATTGTCGTTTTCGAAACTGGCTTTGTATATTTTTACTAAAGTTACTTTGTTGGCATCTTTTCCTTTTTTACCATCCAGATAGTTGTTTCGGGTAAAGTACATTGTTTTGCCGTCTTTGGTAAAAATTGGTGTCGATTCGTTGAATTTTGAATTGATTTTATCGGCAAACTTGTTTACTTTTCCAGGAGTTAGTTCTTCGCCCAAATCAGAAAAATAAAGATTGGTAAAATGTTGATTGGTCCAAGTGTGTTTTCTTTGTCCTAAACTTCCGGTATCTCTGGCAGAGGAGAAAACTAGTTTGTTGTTGTAAAAAGCGCTTCCGTAATCGGAATATTTAGAGTTGATTCCGGCATCTTCTATTTTGTATCTTCCTGAATTGGCTTTGATTTGTTCGAGGTAGTTTTTGTTTTTCCCGAATAGTTTTCCTCGGGTATCGTTGCCTGCTTTTTGGCTAAATTTTTCTAGCATTTGGTTGGCTTTGTCATTTTGACCAATGGCTTTGAGCGATTGTGCATAGCGATACATATATTCGGATTCCTGATTGGGATTCATCTTGAATAATTCATCATACCATTTGGCTGCTTTGTCCAATTCTCCGTTGAAGTAATAAGAATTACCTAATTTTTGGAACATATCTTCTGATTTGTATCCTTTCTCGGCCACTCTTTCATAGGTACTAACGGCTTTTATATAGGAATAGCTATCGTATTTTTTGTCGGCAGTTGTGGTTTTAGATTTCTGTGCATAACTATTAAATGAAAAAGCACTTAGTATCGTTATGTAAAGGAGTATAGAATTTTTCATATTGATTGCTTTTTAGAAGAATCTTGGAGTGGTTATTTTGTTGTTGTTTTTGAACAATTCGTAACGCAAGAATATTTCGTGCGAGCCAGAATTATAGTTGTTTAAATTGGTGGTTTCTCTATCGTATCCGTACCCAATGTATAAACCGTCTGAGACTTGAAAGCCTACCATTGCACTCAAAGCAGCACTCCATCTGTAGGATGCGCCCAACATAAATTTGTCAAAAAACATAAAGTTTCCTGAAAGGTCCACTTGTAGGGGAGCACCTTCGATCATTTTGGTCAAAATGGCTGGTTTGAACTTAACAGTATCACTCAAATCAAACACATAACCCCCTATGAGGTAGTAGCTTATTCTTTCTTTGAAAATGGCTACTTCATTGTCGTCATAACGGTTGGTTTCGATAAAGTTAGGAATCGAAAAACCTACATACGCCTTGTCAGAATGCCAATAAACACCAGCACCAATGTTTGGGGAAAAGGTATTGTAATTTTGTAAACTAGGGTCTGTGGCATCTACAGGATTTAATTTGGTAGCATCCAAATCGAATAGATTGGCTGTGGCTTTGATACCAAAGGATAATTTCCAAGTTTCTGATGTTGGGATGGTGTAAGACAAATCGGCAGAAAAAGTATTTTCTGTTGTAGGGCCTATTTTATCATTGATCAAAGACACTCCTAAACCTAAATTAGATTCGTTCAGTGGCGTGTTCATAGATACAGTACTGGTAACAGGAGCTCCGTCGAGTCCAACCCACTGGGTACGATACAGGGCAAACATACTCAAGGCTCCGCGCGACCCTGCATAAGCAGGATTGACATTGATTGTGTTGTACATATATTGCGTAAATTGTGCGTCTTGTTGAGCATGACTTAGCATTCCAGTAAACAGCAAAGCGAATATTAGTATTCTTGTCTTCATAATCTTTTATTTTAAGAGCAACAGCATTTCTACTGTTGCTCATTTATTTTTTAATATTATCTGGTTAAATATAAATAACCCGCTTTTTGTACTCCGTTACCATTAAAGTCGAGATATTTAAGAACATAATAGTATGTGCCATCTGGCAATGCTTCAGACTGTCTAATGGTTGTTCGTCCTTTTGAAAATCCTTCGAAAACATTATCTACATTGTTGTATTTAGTAGTTTCGAAAACTAATACTCCCCAACGGTTATATATTTCAACCGTGTTATTTGAAAAGCAATCTAAGCCTTCTATATGGAAATACTCATTTCGCCCATCACCATTAGGTGTTAAAGCATTAGACACTACAACAACACAGTTTTTTACAGCAAGAACGGTTGCTCCGTCTGAAGTAGTGCTATAATTATCCGAAAGGTCTTTAACAACAGTTCCTAAAGGGCTTGTGCCAAATACTGTAGCTTGATTAGTCACAAGTTCATTGTTTGCATCTGTTTGGGTTATTTTATAGATTCCAACGAATGAACTAGTATCTTGTTGTCCTGCTACTAATGAAATTGGACCTCCAGTTAAAACTAATCCAGGTAATAAATCGGTAATAGTAATATTGGTTAAAGGTACATTACCCGTATTTGTTATTGTGAAATTATAACGAATAGTTTCGCCAGCGTTTGCACGTCCATCTCCATTTTCATCAACAGCGGTTGCAGTTTTAACCAATGCTATGGATGGACTTTGTGTAGTTACAACTATTGTAGCAGTTGCTGTGTCACAATTACTTGGATTAAGTACTTCACAAATGGAATAAGTCACAACGTAAGTTCCTGGCGATGTATTGGATGCAACTTTTATAGTCCCATCTGCATTTAATGTTAATCCTACTGGAACCGCTACTGCTGTTAGTTTCACCTGACCACTATTAGTTCCAATTATTGCTGGAAGAGTGTTTAATTTATCATTAACAATCACACTAGCTGTTGTGCCTCCAGGAAAGCTAGGTATTGGTGTAGCGGAATAATCATCATTTACTGCGTCAATTCCCGAAGCCAAAATGGTAATTGTAATTGTTGAGGAGCTACAATTGGTTGGATTTAGTTTTTCACAAATTTGGTACACAATTGTATAGACTCCAGCAGGAGTTCCAACCGGTACACTAATTTGACCAGTTGTAGTGTTAACAACTGGAACAGGACCACCACCAATAGATGTTGCAGGAGTTGTTACTGTCAAATTCACTTGGTCAATCGTCACGTTAACACCGTTTAGTGTATCGGTTCCGTTTCCGTTATTGTTTAGAACATTACCCGCATTTGTATTTCCATTTGCGCCATCACCACCAGCGATTGTGTCAGGTTTAGCCTCAATTATTGGAGCTGAAACTGTTACTTTTACTGTTGCTGGATCACAATTTGATGGTACTGCACCTACCTCGCATAAATTATAAGTAAACGTATAAGTACCCGCCGATGTTTGAGCATTTACTCCTACTGATCCTGTAACTAAATTAAAAGTGATTCCTACAGGTAATAGGCTTGTTAATACCATACTAACCTGAGATTGTTGAACTAATACACTATTCAATGTATCATTAGACAATACCGTTGGAATAGCAATTCCTCCCATAAAACCATTTACTGCAATAGGATTAGTATCATCTTTAGCATCGATTGGGTTCAAGACTACTACGGTGGCGGTGGCAGTATCAAAATTACTGCAAGCCACTGTCGTTCCTGATTCACACAATTGGTACGTAATGCTATAAGTTCCTGATGTGGTGTTTGGCGCTAAGGTCAAGACTCCGTTCGCATCGATACTCAATGGACCTGTCGTGATTGGGGTGACATCGGTGTTGGTTGTCGTTGCTGCAACTCCATTTAAGGTGTCTGCTCCACTTCCGTTATTACTTAAAACGCTTCCTACTGTAGTAGCTACTGTAGTACTTGGGGTTTGCGTTGGGAAGGTATCCACTACAGCATCGATTGGGTTCAAGACTACTACGGTGGCGGTGGCAGTATCAAAATTACTGCAAGCCACTGTCGTTCCTGATTCACACAATTGGTACGTAATGCTATAAGTTCCTGATGTGGTGTTTGGCGCT
>JAGNSF010000232.1 GCA_017988155.1 Flavobacterium sp.
TATAACTTTGAAACTTTGCAACTCTGCAACTTTGAAACTTAATAAATCAAATGAAAAAATATTTTCTTACAACAGCAAAAACAGCATTAGTTTTAGTTTATTTAGTAATTCTTGCAGGTGCTTTGGTACGAATGACTGGCTCAGGAATGGGTTGTCCAGATTGGCCAAAGTGTTTTGGTTATTACATTCCACCCACAGAACAAAAAGAGCTTGAATTTACACCAAATAAAGTTTATGATGAAGGTCAAGTGATTATTAAAGACGAAGGTTTACTTGTAGCAAAATCAGATTTTATAGCGGCTGCTTCTTTTTCAGAAAGTAATTGGGAAGCCTATACCAAACACGATTATGCTATTTTCAATCCAGCACATACTTGGATTGAATACATCAATAGATTGCTTGGTGCTTTGGCAGGAATTGCTTGTTTTGTAACATTAATTTTAGCATTTGGCTATTGGAAAGACAACAAAAAAATAGTTGTCTATTCGCTTTTGGTTTGTATACTAATGGGTTTTCAAGCTTGGTTAGGAAAAACGGTGGTTGATTCGGTATTAAGTCCTGTTAAAATTACCACTCACATGTTAACTGCCTTCTTAATTGTGGCTTTACAGTTGTATGTTATATATGTGGTTTCAGCTAAAAATAGTAAAAGAAAATATGACAAAAAGTTTAGTATAGCACTTGTTGTTGTGCTACTTCTTACTGTAGTTCAAGTGGTTTTAGGAACCTATGTTCGTGAGTTTATTGATACAATTGAGAAATCGGGAGCTCCAAAAGCGTTTTGGTTGTTACAACCTGAAATCACATTTTACTTTCACCGCAGTTTTTCAATTGTCGTCTTTTTGGCAAATTTATTTTTACTTCTTCGAAATAGAAATCTTCAATTGGGTTTTGAAAAAGTAAATTGGATCGTTCGAATTTTAATTTTCGAAATACTATCAGGTGTAATTATGGTGTATGTCGATTTTCCTTTCGGAAGTCAAACTATACATTTAGTATTGGCGACACTCTTATTCAGTGTTCAATTTTATTTACTGTTAGAAAATAAAAAAATTACAGAAAAATAATATTACTTTTGCATTCCGACTATATTGTCACAGTTCTTTAGATTTAATTAATGTCTAAACTTGCAGCACAAGATAAATTTCTTGATTTATCAGATTACGGAAGGTATTTCGGTAAATTTTTGGCTTATTCCTTAAAAAACACCCGTTTTACACCCATTCACGTCACACTTTTATTCGGAATTTCGGGACTAATTGCAATCTATTGTATTTTGAACCAGTATTATTTCGCCGCAGCCTTTTTCATCATTTTAAAATCGGGAATTGATGCTGCCGATGGCGAATTAGCCAGACTAAAAAACACGCCTTCTTATGTAGGAAGATATTTAGATAGTGTGTTTGATATTATCTTAAACTTTCTGTTTTTTATGACCATTTGTTATGTATCAAAAACTTCGATTTGGTTGGCATTACTCGCATTTATTAGCATTCAATTGCAAGGCACGCTTTACAATTATTACTATGTAATTTTAAGAAATAAATCGGTTGGAGGTGATTCCACCAGTAAGATTTTTGAATATAAAACCCCAAAAGCATTACCTGGCGAAACACAACAAGCTGTTAACATTTTGTTTGGCATTTACACCATAGTATACAGCATATTCGATAAAATTATTCACTTTTTAGATGCCGATGCTTATAAAGTAAAAACCTTCCCGAATTGGTTTATGACGCTACTTTCACTTTATGGATTAGGCTTTCAATTATTAATTATTGCCATCATGTTGCCATTAGGTTGGATAGAATTTATAGCGCCATTTTTTACTTTTTATACTTTATTGCTATTTATTTTTATTGGAATCCGAAAAACAACAATCCATTAACCAATCCAATTTTTAAATTCACTCACGCGTTCTCTGGCAACAATTATTTCATCATCTGAATACGAATTTAAACTAATTTTTAACCGCGAATTGGAATACATTTGAATTTCTTTTATGGCTTTCAGTGAAATAATGAATTTTCGACTTACGCGATAAAAATCTTTCGGATTAATTTCAGTTTCTAAAACTTCTAAAGTAACATCTGTTAAATAATTTCGATTGTCTAAGGTGTGAATATACGTGCCTTTGTTTTCGCTATAAAAACATTCAATTTCGTCAATGGAAATTACTTTTATTTGTTGTCCAATTTTCACTGAAAAACGTGTTTTATATTCTTTTTCCACCGGATTGACTAACATACGTTTTATGGCTTCAAAATCTAAACTCGAAATCGAATTTTTTTGAAATTGATTTTTGAATTTTGAAATGGCAGTTGAAAGTTCGTCTTCGTCAATTGGTTTTAATAAGTAATCAATACTATTGAGTTTAAAAGCGCGCAAGGCATATTCGTCATAAGCTGTAGTAAAAATAACCGCACTTTTAATCTCAATTTGTTCAAAAAGTTCAAATGCCAAACCATCAGACAATTGAATATCCAAAAAAATCAAATCAGGATGCGAATTATTTTGAAACCAAGCAATTGATTCCTCCACAGAATGAAGCATTTTAGTTACTTTTAGTCCAAGTTTTTCCACTTTACGCTGCAATAATCGCGCTGCTGGCTTTTCGTCTTCGATGATTATGATGTTTAGCCCCCTTACACCCAGAGAGGAAATATTTTCGTTTTTCATAATTTATAAATCTTCAAATTGGCACATTTTCAAATTGACACATTATATTACTCCCACTTATTCGCTTTTTCTTTCTCCATCAACTCTTTAATTTTGCGTTCTTCCCAATCTTTTCCTAAAATAAAATAAGGTAAAAATGTTGACATTGCGTGCGCTAACAAACCAATTCCCCA
>JAGNSF010000233.1 GCA_017988155.1 Flavobacterium sp.
CATTTTCCTCACAATCCAGAACCGTTGAAAGAACATTTGACGGATATTTCAGAATTAGTAGTTAAAGAAAAAGCCCATCTTGGAATTGTTGTAGATCCAGATGTAGATCGTTTGGCTTTCATTTCTGAAGATGGAGAAATGTTTGGAGAAGAATATACTCTTGTAGCTTGTGCCGATTATGTCTTGAGCAAAACTCCTGGAAATACGGTTTCTAATATGTCTTCTTCGCGTGCATTGCGTGATGTAACTAACGCAAACAAGGGTAGTTACGAAGCAAGTGCCGTGGGTGAAGTGAATGTGGTTGAGTTAATGAAGAAGAACAACGCTATTATTGGTGGTGAAGGAAACGGCGGAATTATTTATCCTGAATTGCATTACGGTCGTGATAGTTTAGTGGGAGTAGCTTTGTTTTTAACTCATTTGGCCAACAAAAAAATGACGGTTTCTGCTTTACGCGCTTCGTATCCAGAATATTATATGAGTAAAAACAAAATTGAGTTAACTCCTCAAATCGACGTGGATGCCATTTTGGTAGCGATGACTGATAAATACAAGAACGAAGATATAACGACGATTGATGGTGTGAAAATTGATTTTGCTACCGAATGGGTTCATTTAAGAAAATCAAATACCGAGCCTATTATCCGAATTTATACAGAGGCTCCTTCGCAAAAAGAAGCGGATGTTTTGGCATTGCGCATTATTGATGAGATCAAAATGATTGCAGGAATCTAATTTCAAACTGATTAAAAATAAAAATCCCCTTTCGTGCAAAAGGGGATTTTTTTATCTGCGATGTTTCCATCTTTTGTGCGTCCAAAAATAAAATTCTGGTGCCTCCAGGATTTGCTGCTCCACTACTTTTAAATATGTATCTGTTATTTCGTAATCAGGAATAGCTTTTGGCGAATCACTAATTGGAACAAAAGTGGCTTCATAATAGCCTCTTTTTACTTTTTTAACTTTAGCAAAAACTACTTCTAAATCATACTTTTTAGCTAACATCTCGGCGCCAGTATGAACCGGAACTTCTATTCCCATGAATTTTTGCCAGTGAAATGTTTTATGAACTTGTGGAGATTGATCACTAGCCAAGCCGTACAGACTCATTATTCCATTGCTTTCATTTTCGTTGATTAATGCAATGGTTTTATCGGTGGTAACTAATTCCGATTTGAATTTGGATCGAATGGCTCTAACTTTAGCATCAAAGTATTTGTTGTTTACTTTTTTATACACGCCATAACATTTAAACGTTGTACTTTCATTAATGGATAAAAGCCATTCCCAGCTTGCATAATGCGAAGCTAATAGGATGATACTTCTGCCTTTGTTTTCATATTCTTTGAGTAATTCTATATTGGTAATAACAAATCGCTTATTCATTTCTTCGGATGAAATAGACATGGTTTTAATCATTTCCAAAAACATATCACACATATGGCGATAGAATTTTTTTTCAATTTGCAAACGATTTTCTGTTGACAATGAAGGTAATGCAATGGATAAATTATAGCGAACAATTTTTTTACGATAGCCAATAATATAATAAACGATGAAGTAAACCAAGTCTGATAACCAATAAAACACTCGAAAAGGAAGTATGGAGATGATCCAAAGTAAGGGGAAACTTAAAATATAAATCAGGAATTGCATGCGGTTATTTTTGGCAAATATAATTCAAAAAAAAATGCGAATTAAAAATTCAGTTGCACATCGTCAATTTATACGATTCAGTATCTTTACCATTCACTATAAATGAAGTGATATGAATATGATATTGATTGGGATTATTGCTATTACAGTTTTGATAAGCTACAAAGGTTTTAATGATTTGTCTTTTTTTAGAAAATACGAATTTCATGTTGGAAGTATTCATAAAGGGGAACAAATCAGAATGATTTCGTCTGGGTTTTTGCATGTGGATATGTCGCATTTACTTTTTAATATGTTGACATTGTGGTTTTTCGCCCCATTGGTTTTGTCTTATTTGGGAAATTGGACTTTTATTCTTGTTTATATGGGGAGTTTGATATTCGGGAATTTATTGACCTATGTTTTTAATAAAAACAATTATAGTTACAGAGCGGTAGGTGCTTCTGGAGCAGTAACGGGTGTTTTATACTCGGCTATTCTATTGCAACCCGATATGATGTTGGGGCTTTTCTTTGTCATTCCAATTCCAGCCTATCTCTTTGGGATTTTGTATTTACTCTATTCTATTTATGGAATGAAATCACATAATGATAACATCGGACATTCAGCACATTTTGGAGGAGCTGTTGGAGGGTATGTCATAACATTGATTGAGCAACCACAGTTATTAGTGGATCATACTTTAATGGTAGTTTTGTTGACTATTCCAATTATAGTACTTTTTATTCTGCAACGAATAGGGAAGTTGTAAATTGATTCCAATAAAAAAGTCCTGATTAGTGTCAGGACTTTTTTGTGGAGTCGCCGGGAATCGAACCCGGGTCCAAACAAGCAACTAAAGAGCTTTCTACAGGCTTATTTCCTGATTGGATTTTCGATGTTTTGCTAGGCCAGAAACAGCCACAAAACACTTAGTTTCTTTATTTTCGAAAATCGTCCGAAACTAACGAAAATCTAGGTTTATATTTACGATTCCCCTAGATCAAATGCTATAAACCAAAGCCTTTGAGGAGAATCCTGCTTTCCTACCTGGTAGGACGAGGCTAATCTTACTATGATTCAGATTATGCAGCAAGAGCGTAGTTTCCTTCGCCGTGTAAAAAGTGTGAAGCCTTTTATTAACGAGAATTACTTCAGTTCTCGACCTGCTTACTTTTCAATTCGACTTGCTGTCAAAACCAGTCGACCCC
>JAGNSF010000234.1 GCA_017988155.1 Flavobacterium sp.
CAGCTTCGCAAAGTGTTATTGTTTCACGAGTTTTTCTAGCTACTCCTCCCAGAGTTTCTCCAGATGCCGAGGGACGTATAAAAGCGTTAGGATCTTTGACTAATTCTTCCATTCGGGTTTTATCTCCTAGAATACTGCCATGGCTAATCGTACTACTTGGGTCTACAGCTAAAACGGCTACCTTTTTACCAAGGCTTGTTAAGTGTTTTCCAAAGGCTTCAATGAACGTACTTTTTCCAACTCCTGGAACTCCTGTGATGCCAATTCGAACGGATTGATTCGCGTGTGGCAAACAACCATTGATGATGGTATTGGCTTTTGCCAAATGAATCAGATTGGCACTTTCAACTAAGGTAATCGCTCGACTTAAAGCAGTTATGTTTCCAGCTAGAATTCCTTCAACGAGCTCCTCTGCTGAAGGTTGTGTTTTTCGAGAAAGTTGAATATGTTCTACTGACTGACTACTGATGCTTTCGGGTTGCGAAATGCCAGCTTTTTCTTGTAATGCCGAAGAATGTGCTTTTTTAGAAGTCAATACAAAAGAATTTGATGAGTAAAAATACTAAAATATACTTGTGCCTACTTTACAATGATAAATTTATTTCAGCATATTGTAGTAGCATAATGGTTTTGGCATCTATAATTTCGCCAGAAGTAATCATTTGGTAAGCTTCATTAAATGGATATTCAAGCACTTCGATATTTTCATGTTCTTCTGCAAGTCCGCCACCTTCAGAAACTTTCATTTCGGATTGGTATTCACCGATAAAAAAGTGTAAAATTTCAGTCACAGATCCAGGAGACATATAGGATTGAAATATTTTTTTAACTGACGAAAGGCGGTAACCCGTTTCTTCCTCTGTTTCTCGAATGATGCATTCTTCTGGATTTTCAGTATCTAATAAACCCGCACAGGCTTCAATTACCATTCCGGAGCTATTTCCATTTAAATAAGTTGGTAGTCTAAACTGTCTTGTTAAAACCACTGTTTTTTTAGCACTATTATACAATAAAATTACAGCTCCATTACCACGGTCATATACTTCTCGAACTTGAGTTTCGGAATCATTTGAGTCCATTTTATAGTCAAACGTCACTTTGTTTAAGACGTACCAATTATTAGAAAGTAATTCGGTTTTTTGGATTTTTATTTTTGGGTTTTTCATTACAGTTAAGGTTTTGGATTTCTAGATTTAAGCGCAAGGTTTTTAAAAGTCGTTCCCCAATTGTTATTATTGGTATTATTTGGAAGTCCGTCTCGGGTCATCAAAGCATCTTGATCGGATTCGTCTTTTTTCCAAACCCAAGCGCAAACCGAAATTCCTTTGTCATAAATAAAGTTTAAAAACGAATAGGGATTCATTAAAATGCCTGCATTCATTGGTGCTGTTTCTCCAAAAATAATTGGTAAATTGTAATGATTCAATGCATTAAGGCGATTGTTCATGTTAGTAGGGGAGTCTAACAACCATTTTTCGTAAGCGTGAATGTCAAATAGAATATTGGATTTACCCGCTAAGAATTCATTGCCTTTATTCAGTAAAATACTTTCATCTTGCCCTTGTTCAGCACAAGGAATTACGACTATATTTTTATTTCCCGTTGCACGGATTATTAAAGTTAACTCATTCATGTTTTGTAACCAAATTGCATCAGTATAACCATCGGCGCGATCGTATCTGTATGGTTCGTTCCAAACTTCAATCCAAACGTCGTTTTGATCTTTAAACTGAATAGCCCATAATCGGAGTTTTGCTTTATATTCTTCCCACCAAAAAGTGTTTTTTGGAGATTTCCCAGTAAATAATGTAGCTGAATTTCCATCCCAACCAAAAGCACAAATCCAACTTATTTTATTTTGCTTTCTATTTTCATCTACTATATTTTGTAACGAATAAATGTATTTTCCATTGCTATCTTGAATTGGATTTCCTGTGAGAGGAGTCTCTTTAATATTACCGATAAACTCTCGAGCAATATCTAGATTCCAAGAATTCATATCGGCACTTCCTACACCAAATACATGAAAAGTATTGGCTCCAATAAGCTGGATGTTTTTCGAATTGTTGGTTATTTTGGAATTGGTGATTTGGTATCCTGAATTGCTATTACTAATGCTATCCTCTTTTTGGCAAGAGCCAAAAAAGAAAAGCAAAACAAACGATTTGAGAATAAAATAGCGGTACTTCACAAGAAATCAATTTAAATAGTAAATGTATGCTTTTTATCAAAAAAAACGCCCTGAATTTTCAGAGCGTTTTTAATAACTATTTCAATATCGTTTGCTTTCTGTCTGGTCCAACAGATACAATTTTAATTGGTACTTCAACTTCTTTTTCGATGAACTCGATGTATTCTTTCAATTCTTTTGGTAATTCATCATAGGAGGTCATTCCTGTTAAATCGGCTTCCCATCCTTTGAATTCTTTATAAATTGGTGTTACATTTTCTTCTTCAATGTTGTAAGGAAAATGACTGATTTTTTGTCCTTTGTAGTTGTATTCAGTACATACTTTAAGAGTTTTAAATCCTGAAAGAACGTCGCCTTTCATCATCATTAATTGTGTTACTCCATTTACTTGGATTGCATATTTTAACGCAACTAAGTCTAACCATCCACAACGTCTTTGTCTTCCTGTTACTGAGCCAAACTCATTTCCGATTTTAGCCATTGTAGCACCGTCTTCGTCAAAAAGTTCTGTTGGAAAAGGACCACTTCCCACACGAGTCACATAGGCTTTGAAAATTCCGTATACTTCTTTGATTTTGTTAGGAGCAATTCCTAAACCAGTACAAGCACCTGCTGCAGTTGTATTAGATGAAGTTACAAATGGATAAG
>JAGNSF010000235.1 GCA_017988155.1 Flavobacterium sp.
AATTCTAATTCTTCTTTTGATGCTGATAGACTTCCCTCTACTGGAGTTTCATCTATAGATGATAAAATGGAATCTTTGTTGAATTTAGCAAACTCTAACTCGCCTGTCAACACTTTTTTTAGTGATTTAATGTAGGCTTCGTTTTGTTCTAATGCACGCGAAAGAGAATCTGATTTTAAAGCTAATTCTGTAGCGTCTCGTTTTAATTTAGAAGAAGAATATCCCGGAATAAACTCGCGTAAAGGAGTAAAAGCAATTATAAATGTAGTGACAAAAATGATGAAAATAGCGCCTAAACCCAATACTACAAAAACATTCATCAGGGTTAGTTTTAAAGAAAAGGTTTCTTCAAAAGTGTCTTCGTTTAAAATAATTAAACGCCTTTTGTTAAACAAATCTTCTTTTACTTTTTGACGTAATTCTCCCTTATTGAACATTGATTGGTGTTTATTGAACAAATATAAACAATTATTGTCTTTGATTCTTCGGCTTGGTTTAGAAGTACACAGACTACTAAATCACATTTTAATACAATTTTAACGCTTTAAAAAACAAATAAATGATCAAAAAAGAATTGCCATTCACTAATTCTATATACATTTGTACTTCATTATTAAACAAATTTGCTTCGGCATTAAAATAGTAAATCATGGGAAGATTAGGTGTTACAGAAATCCTTATCATTTTAGCGGTAGTATTATTGCTTTTTGGAGGTAAAAAAATTCCAGAACTTATGAAAGGTTTAGGAAGCGGAATTAAAGAATTTAAAAACGCTGCTAAAGACGATTCATCAGATAAAAAAGAAAATACTAAAGAGTAATTCTTTACATATTCTAATAAAAAACCCAAGTTAATCAACTTGGGTTTTTTGTTTTTAAAGAATCATCGTCAATTGAATTCGTTTGCGGTCTTCGTCAACTTCAGTTACTTTAACCTCAACGTGTTGGTGTAATTTGACTACCTCATTCACATCGCTCACAAAACCCGCTTTGAGTTGGGAGATGTGAACCAAACCACTTTCTTTAATTCCAATATCCACGAAACAACCAAAGTTGGTAATGTTATTCACAATTCCAGGTAAGATCATTCCTGATTTTAAGTCTTTTATGGATGTAACATTTGGATCAAACTCAAATATTTTGGCTGATTTTCTTGGATCCAAACCTGGTTTCTCCAATTCTTTGATAATATCTTTTAAAGTCAGCAAACCTATTTCGGGCGTGGTATAATTTTCGGGTTTGATTAAAGCAGTTTTGTCTTTGTTGCCAATTAATTCGTGTACCGAAAGTTTCAAATCTTTTGCCATTTTTTCTACAATCGGATAGGCTTCAGGATGCACCGCCGAGTTGTCTAATGGGTTTTTACCTTCTTTAATTCGGATAAAAGCCGCGCCTTGTTGGAACGCTTTATCTCCCAATCGAGGCACTTTTTTCAGTTGTTTTCGGTCGTCGAATGGGCCGTTTTCGGAACGGTATTGCATAATATTTTCAGCCAGCTTCTCTCCTATTCCACTCACATAACTTAACAAATGCTTGCTTGCCGTATTGATATTAATTCCTACTGAATTCACACAACGAATCACCGTCGCGTCTAGTTCTTCTTTCAGTTTATTTTGATCTACATCGTGTTGGTATTGGCCTACGCCAATGGCTTTTGGATCAATTTTTACCAACTCCGCCAAAGGATCGCTTAATCGTCGCCCAATAGAAACCGAACCTCTAACAGTGACATCGTAATTAGGAAATTCTTCGCGTGCAATTTTCGACGCCGAATAGACCGAAGCGCCCGCTTCTGAAACCACAAAAACCTGAACTTCCTCATCGAAAGCGATTTTTTTGACAAAAAATTCCGTTTCGCGCGAAGCGGTTCCGTTACCAATAGCAATCGCATCAATTTTATAGGAATTGACCATCGAACGGATTTTTTTCATGGCCATAGCCTCTTCATTTTGAGGCGCGTGTGGGTAAATTGTTTCGTTGTACAACAAATCGCCTTTTTCGTCCAAACAGACTACTTTACAACCCGAACGATACCCCGGATCAATCGCTAAAATTCGTTTTTCTCCCAAAGGTGGCGCCAATAAAAGCTGCCCTAAATTAGTTGCAAAAACCTGAATGGAATTCGCGTCGGCTTTGGCCTTAGCTTCTTGTAATGTTTCATTAGCAATAGCAGGTTGCAGCAGTCGTTTGTAACTGTCTTCAATGGCTAATTGAATGTGCGGTGTAGTATCGTTTTGACGTTTCAAAATAATTTCGTCAATAATATCATACGCCTCGTCGATATCGACTTCGATTTTTAGTTTTACAAAACCTTCATTTTCGGCACGCAACATCGCTAATAATCGATGTGGCGGGGTTTTGCTCAAGTTTTCAGACCAGTCAAAATATTGCGAAAATTTTTGAGCCGCTTCGTCGTCTTTTTTAGTTTTCACCACCTTGGTAGTAATGGTTGCTTTTCTTTGAAATAAACGGCGCAACTGTTGTCGAACGTTAATATTTTCGTTAATCCATTCGGCGATAATATCGCGTGCGCCTTGCAAAGCTGCTTCTTCGTTGATTACATTTTCATTTACATATTGAGTCGAAATAAAGTCAATATTGTCATTGTTTTGTGCGAAAATGATTTTTGCCAATGGCTCCAAACCGTTTTCGCGCGCCACATCGGCCTTGGTTTTTTTCTTCTTTTTGAAAGGTAAGTACAAATCTTCCAATTCTTGTAAATCAAAACTATCTTGGATTTTTTTGGTTAATTCAAGGGAAAGTTGCCCCTGCTCTTCTATCGTTTTTAGAATGCTTTCTTTTCGTTTTACAATCTCATCGTATTGTTTGTTCAATTT
>JAGNSF010000236.1 GCA_017988155.1 Flavobacterium sp.
GATTCGGTATTAAACGAACGCGTATTCCAAGCATCAGACCAATTAGCATTCCAAACTTCGGCTTTTGCAGCCAATAAAAATCCGAAGATGATCAACCCAAATAAAGACAAAATTTTAATAACTGTTAGTACTGTTTGTAATGTTTTACTATTTTTTACACCTCTACTATTAACGTAGGTTAGCAATACAATAGTGAAAATTGAAACCAATTGAGCCGAATTCAATTGAAATGAATCCCACTTGTACAGTATATTTTCATCGCTTAAAGAAGGAATTAAATATGCCGCAAATTTAGAAAATCCAACGCCGACAGCGGCAATGGTTCCTGTTTGAATAACTGCGAAGAAACTCCAACCGTATAAAAAAGCAATTAATTTATTGTAAGCCTCTTTTAAATATACATATTGTCCACCAGCTTTTGGAAACATAGCGCTCAACTCTCCATAACTTACTGCGGCAATCATGGTAATAATTCCTGAAATCAACCATATTAAGGTCAACCATCCTGCTGAACCTACTTGCCTTGCAATATCAGCACTTACAATAAAAATTCCAGATCCAATCATCGATCCTACGACCAACATAGTTCCATCTAACAATCCTAATTCTCGCTTAAAATCTCCTGGTTGATTTTCTTCCATAATTATTGGTTTTAGTTTTTGGTTGGTTAAAGATATACTTTTTTTCAAAAAATGAGTTTTTGAAATTAAAAGAAATAAATCACCTAATACTATAAAATAAAAAACTCCTCATGTGAGGAGTTTTTTATTTTATATTATTGTTGTAATACCCTATTGATTTGCGTGAAATTTTTCTCGTAATATTTTTCTTTTGTAGATGATATTATTACACCACCATGAGTAGCCGAATGAATAAATTTAATTTCACCATCACAAACCTCTACTACCATTCCTACATGATTGATCTGACTTCCTCCTCTTGTTTTAAAGAAAATCAAATCTCCTTTCTGAGCTTGATTAACATCTATAACCGTACCTATTGTAGCCATCTCATGAGAAGATCTCGGAAGTTTTATATCTAGAGAACTAAAAGTAGCATACATTAATCCTGAACAATCAAATCCGTTTTTTGAGGTACCGCCCGAACGGTATCTTGAGCCTAAATTATCCGAAGCCATTCGGATTAATTCATCTGCAAGTTCCTCGCTTGTATTCCATTTTGCTAAACTACTCGCTATGGTTAAATTCTCTTGATTTTCATCTGATTGAATCGTTTCTGAAATTAATTTAGGAGCCTCTGAAACTTCTTCTTGAATCACTTTTGCGCCAACAATTTTCAATTTGGCGCCAACATATAAATTTTTAGCAATAGAAGGATTCTGTGTTTCTAATTCCGAAACCGAAATTCCATACTTTTTAGCAATTCCATATTTAGTTTCTTTTGGAAGCACTTCATGCGAAATAGTCGCTACATTTTCTTCAATTGCTTCCTTTTTAACTGTTACAACTTCCTCTTTGACTTTGGTGTTTTCTTGAACTCCAGTTGATTTTACTGGCACAGTCTCAATTGGCTTTACAACTGTAGTAACTGCTGCAACACCTTCTTTTATGGGAATCACGATTTTCTGTCCCACCTTTAGGGCTTCCTTTTCTAATATCGGATTCGTTTTATCCAGATCAGTTACTGAAATTCCATATTGTTTTGCTATTCCGAATTTTGTTTCGGATGCTACAACTTCATGAATTGTTGGCACTGTTTGTTTAGTAATAGCTAAAGCAACACTCTTTTCTTGTTTTTCTTTTAGAACTACTTCTTTTTTAGGTTCTATTTTTGCTGTTTCTTTCTTATTCTCTGTAACAATCTTTGAAATAACTTTAGAAGGTATTTTTATTTTTTGTCCTGCCTTTAAACCCGTTTCTACTAATTCTGGATTGGCGGCATTAAGTTCTTCTAAAGATACCTCATATTGTTTTGCAATACCAAATAAAGTCTCTTTAAGCTGTACTTCGTGAGTGTTTTCAACAATTACAGTTTTTGATTCTGTTTTTGATTTAATTCCCTTTGAGGTCGCACGCGGAATTAAAATAATTGATTCTAATTTTAATGTTCGACTGCAATCTGGATTAAGTTCATAAATAGCACTAGGTTCTACTTTATATTTCTGAGCAATAGCAGTGATTGTTTCTCCTTTTTTTACAGTATGTTTTATCAACTTCTCTTGAGAAAAAACCAACGAAGAATTAATAAGTGTAAAAATAAATAGTAATATGTAGTATTTCATTTGTTCATTAATTTTCATCTCAATTCAAATTCGAAAATTTAAATAGTTACACATTGAAAATAACGTATATGAGATTATTTTAAGAATTACAAAGGTAGGCCTTTTTACTAACTTAATAAGTTAATGTAATTATAAAAATGTTTAATACTAGATACAGAAGACATTTCTATTTGATCATTAATCAACTGAATCATTATGAAATTAATGAAAAAAGCCTAAGATAAACTTAGGCTTTTAATTAATTATAACATCTTTAAATTGTTATCCAACAAGCAATTTATGTGAAGGGGCAAACTTAGTTAAGTTAATTCCTTCCACTGCTTTTTTGTATTCTTCTATAGAAGGTGTTCTTCCTAAAATTGTTGACAAGACTACTACTGGAGTTGAAGATAATAAAGACTCTCCTTTTTTCTCTGCAGTATCTTCTACTACTCTTCCTTGGAATAAACGAGTAGAAGTTGCCATAACGGTATCTCCTTTAGAAGCTTTCTCTTGATTACCCATACAAAGGTTACAACCAGGACGCTCTAAATACAACATATTTTCATACTCTGTACGTGCAGCTCCTTTAGGTGCATTATCATCAAATTCAAA
>JAGNSF010000046.1 GCA_017988155.1 Flavobacterium sp.
AGTCTCATATTCGTTTTTTGAATATTCAATTATATCTCCTATACTATGTTTGGTTTCTTGCATCGCAATAGGGTCAAAAGCTTTTACCTTACCACCCGCTTTTAATATTTTATCAATAATAACCAATGATGGAGCTTCACGCATATCGTCCGTGTTGGGTTTGAAAGACAATCCCCAGATTGCAAATGTTTTTCCAGTAATATTTCCTTTAAAGCGATTCATTAATTTGTCAAACAAAACAGATTTTTGTTTCTCATTCACCGCTTCAACAGCCTCCAAAATTTGCATTTGATAACCATTAGAAGCAGCTGTTTTTATTAATGCTTTTACATCTTTTGGAAAACAAGATCCTCCATAACCAATTCCTGGATAAATGAATTTATTACCAATTCTAGCATCACTACCGATACCTTTTCGAACCATATTGACATCTGCACCCACAATTTCGCACAAATTAGCAATATCGTTCATAAAACTAATTTTGGTTGCCAACATACTATTGGCAGCATATTTAGTCATCTCGGCACTAGGCACGTCCATAAATATTATAGGATGACCGTTTAACAAAAATGGCTTGTATAATTTTCGCATTACTTCTTCCGCTTTTGCAGAGGAAACTCCAACCACAATTCGATCAGGTTTTAAGAAATCATCGATTGCAGCACCTTCTTTTAAGAATTCGGGATTAGATGCCACATCAAATGTAATATCCAATTGTCGTTTTTCTAATTCTTGTTGTATCGCCAAATGTACTTTTTCAGCAGTTCCTACTGGAACTGTACTTTTAGTAACAATTACTCCATAACTATTCATGTGCTGCCCAATTTCTTGCGCTACACCAATTACATATTTTAAATCAGCACTACCATCTTCTCCTGGTGGTGTCCCAACAGCTATAAAAGCTACATAAGCACCTTTAATACTTTGAGCTAATGAAGTAGAGAACTGTAATCTTCCTTTTTCAACATTTTTAGTAACTAATGCTTCTAAACCAGGTTCAAAAATGGGAATAATTCCTTTGTTTAAATTTTCAATCTTAATGTGATCAATATCCACACAAACTACATCGATGCCAACTTCGGCAAAACAAGTTCCGGTTACTAAGCCAACATACCCTGTTCCAACAACAACTATTTTCATTTATATAATCTGTTTTAAAATTCTTCTTGTAATCAAACCTAACACCATCAAAAACCCAGCTAAAATTCCTCCCATCAAGATTCCTTTGGCTTTACCCAATCGTTCTTTCGGCAAGGGTAAAATCGGTCGGTCGATAACTTGAATCAGTGGAGTTTCTTTTCGTAAAGTGACCTTCGCTAATTCGGTTTGTTTGACTAATTCGGTTAAAATAGCAGTATTGGCTTGCACATCTACTTGTCGTTTGGCAGATGGCGCGCGGTTCACATTTAAGGCGGGGTTGAGCATAAAAGTATTATCATTCGCTACCGCTACACCAGTAATGGCACCATTCAACTCGGCACGAATAGAATCCGTTTGCTTTTGTAAGATAGCCATATTCATTCGGGCTTTCTTGCTTTTGGTGTCTACATAAAAATCCGATACCTGTTTCGCTAAAGTTTCTGAGAACGCTACAGCAAAGTCCTCATTTTCTGATTTTACATCAATACTAATGATGGAGATCTTCTTATCTTTTTGAGCTACAGTCAAACTGGTTTTAGACAAGTCTTCATACATCTTACCCATAATACTATCGTGTTCACGGGTAAAGTACTTTCTTTTGGTCAACGGGGGAAATTGGATCCCTTTTAATTTCGGTTTTTCTTGCCATTTATCACGCCACTCTTGGGTACGAATGTACATTTCGGCTAAGGAAATAGTATCGGTTCCATTTAGAACTGGTTGCATCAAGGTTTGTTCTACCATGGTGCGGGACTTGAACAATTCAGTCAAATTAGCGCCTGAAAAGGCACCGCCACCACTGCCACCGCCTAAATCTAATCCTAACGAACTCGCCAGTCCTAAAGCCCCACTCATCCCTCCTCCTTTTTCATCTTCTAAGGCAAAGGATAAGGTAGCTGTATAGATTGGTTTTTTACTTATAGAATACCCTAATCCTAAAGCTGCTCCTACTACTCCAGCTAACACAATGATCTTCCATTGGGATAGCAAGTACGAATACCATTCTTTGGCTTTATCGAGTAGTTCTTTGAGGGTGATTTCGTCGTTTTGTGTTTCCATATATTTTGCCACTAAGACGCTAGGGCGCCAAGGTTTTTATTTGTTAAAGTTCAAAATTGAATATTCGTTATTCAACATTCAAAATTGATGTTTTTTTTGCTGCTAAGGCGCTATTTGCCACGAAGGCGCTAAGACACAAAGGTTTTTTTTATTGTTGTCTGTTATCTGTTATCCGATTTTATTCGTTGTTCAACATTCGTTGTTCAAATGTTCATTGTTAAAATTTTGAATATTCAATACGGAATGTTGAATGATGAATGTTTTAATTCGTAAATCAAATATCGTAAATCGTAAATTATTACACACCCCTAGCCCCTCTGAAGAGGGGAATATGTATTGCAATTTAGACGAATTGGTACATTTTTAGTGAGACTTTGAGCCTTCTTTGTGAGCTTCGTGGTTAAATTTAAACCATATAAGTCATTTAAGAAAGTCGCTTCGCTCTGTTAAAGCGCATGTAATTAATACATCCTGAACACTTACAGCTGAATACTGAACTCTTATTACTAATTTCAATTCGTACCTCTAAAATGTAAATCGTACTTCGTATATCGTACTTCTCAAATAAGTATCCTAGCCCACACTAATATTTAAATTAGGCAATTCAATCTGCAATTTAACCGTTGCCTTTAATGCTGTAAAAACGCGCAATAAGGTATCCATCGTAACATTACTAGCATTATTTTCAATCCTAGATATCTGAGCTTTCTGTACTCCAATCAACTTTCCAAGTTCTTCTTGGGTTAAGTTTCTTTCTTTTCGAGTCTGCTTGATTGCCTTGCCAATTAAGTCCATCTGAAGTTCATACTCAAAAATATCACGGAAATCAGTACCTATCTTACCGATAAGTTCATCTTGTACTTGATCTAAGGTATATGTTTTCATTTTTTCTTATTTATCGATTGTTGTCCTTCAAAATAATAAAGCTTCAATTGAATGGTCTTCTGGATTTCTTTGTCTGGGACTTTACTTTGTTTTTTTATGAACCCATGTGTCGCAATTACTACTGTTTCTATTGTTGCTGTTTTATCCCAAAAAGCAAGTAGTCGATACTGTAATCCTTGATACAAAGTTCTAAACTCCCAAATATCATTAGATAATTTCTTAAATAAATCAGAATTGGTTTCATTTTATGCACGACGAATATTGTATAGCACTTTTTCGTAATGCTTTCGTTCCAATTGCTTCAAAAATTCAAATGCTTCTTCTAAAAAAAGGATTTCAAATTGGGGCTTCATCTTTTTTTATTATTGGGAACAAATATAATTTAAGTTTCGTTAAATAGAAACTTTTAATTGTAAAAGTTATAACAAATTGTGATAAGCTCTATTGTTTTAGATTACCGGTTGTCGTTCATTGCGAACGCATTGAAGCAATCTTTTATTTGCCACGAAGGCGCTAGGGCGCTAATTTTTTTTGTTATCAGTTGTCGATTGTCAGTTGACTGAGGCACTCGAAGTCAACGTAACTCGTAAATTTAAAAACCATATAAGGCATATAAGTAAATATAAGAAAGTCGCTTCACTCTATTAAAGTGCATGTAAGTAGTACATCCTGAACACTTACATCTGAATCCTGAACACTTTTTTTAAATTAACATCAGGAATTGATACATTTTCAAATTGGTACACTCCTAAATCGTATATCTAATATCTAACTATCTAATTTTCCTAAAATCAAAGCTGGATCGATATTTAACTTAGAAAAAGCAAACCATTTCTTTCCGAGATCTTTGAGTGAAGCTCCTAAATGATATATTGCTGTTTGATCTATAATTAAAAACCGATCGTGTGATTTACCAAATTCAATAACTTGAAGCGAACCATACTGTTTATTGAATTTTTCTACATCTATTTGTAGCTGTCTGCTGATGTTTTTTATATATATTTTTACTGTTACTCCTTTATTTTTCTTAGACAATTGTGTCAGTACTGTTTCGTCGATGTAATTATCAAAAAGAAAAATAGATTGATTCGCTGATTTGATAATTTTTGAAATTAATACATGAGCATCAAATAGTTCTCCTTCAAAAAAAACACCCTGTTGCGGTGGCAAATTAGAACTTAGTAATAATTGAAATTCAGTATTTTTAATTTCAATGGAACTGACTTTTTTCTCTAAAACTTCAATTCTATTATTAATAGCATATCCTTTAAGTAAAAAGTCTTTTAAGATTTTGTTTGCCCAAATTCTGAATTGTGTTCCAGTTTTAGACTTAACTCGATACCCAACTGAAATAATTACGTCAAGGTTGTAAAATTTAATTTTTCGCCTAACTTTTCGTTCTCCTTCATTTTGAACTGTCAAGTATTCCTTGACAGTTAAATTTTCTTCTAACTCTCCCTCTTTAAAAATAGTAGCAATATGCAAACTAATATTCTGTTTAGTGGATTGAAACAATTGCACCATTTGCAATTGTGTTAGCCAAACTGTGTCGTCTTCAATTAACACATCTATGGGTTGTGATTCAATTCCTGATGTATACGGAATTAGTATATTATTTTCCATAGGGGGCATTTTATGGTAATTATATTTTATATGTTTATTAATAAAAGACTAGCATTTCGAATAACTAAATTAATACATTTCAAACATCGTAAATCAAATATCGTAAATCGTAAATTATTACACACCCCTAGCCCCTCTGTAGAGGGGAACGTGTAGTGCTACTTACACGAATTGTTACATTTTCAAATGTTAGATTATTAAATCGTATATCTACTATCGTAACTCGTACATTTTAAAACCATATAAGTCATATAAGGTCGTATAAGAAAGTCGCTTCGCTCTATTTAAGAACATTTAAGTAGTACTTCCTGAACACTTACAGCTGAATACTGAAGACTTCTATTCATTAAACATACCTGAATTGATACATTTTCAAATTGGTACATTCCTAAATCGTACTTCGTAAATCGTAACTCGTAAATCGTAACTCGTATATCCTAAAGTCTCCAATAATTTTGATAATCCTCTTTCTTCAATACACCTTTGATGTCAAAAAGATAAACCGGTCCGTTTGAGAGTTTTTCAAAATCAGACGGTTGCATAGTGCGATACGCTTGATGTCCTACAGCCAAGACGATACTGTCGTATTTCCCTTCGGGAGCCGCTTTCAGATGGATATTGTATTCGTGGGCTATTTCGGCTGGGCTACCAAAAGGATCAATTACATCAACGGCAATCGAATAATCTTCTAACTCCTTGATTAGATCAACTACTTTCGAATTTCGAATGTCAGACACTTCTTCTTTGAAGGTAATACCCATCACTAATACCCGAGATTTACCTGGATTTTTATCTTGTTCAATCAACGATTGTACAATGCGTTTTGCAATAAAAGACGGAATGAAATCATTCACACGTCGGCCAGCCGCAATGACTTGTGGCTCAATCCCTATCATTTTGGCTTTGTGCATCAAATAAAACGGATCCACACTAATACAGTGTCCACCCACTAAACCGGGTTGGTATTGATGAAAATTCCATTTTGTTCCTGCCGCAGCAATCACCGCTTGGGTATCAATGCCCATTTTATCAAAGATAATCGCCAGTTCATTCATTAACGAAATATTAATATCGCGTTGGGTATTTTCAATTACTTTAGCGGCTTCGGCTACTTTAATCGATTCGGCACGATGCAATCCCGCTTTGATAATACTACCATAGACAGCAGCAATCAATTCCAATGCTTCAGCATCATTTCCCGACACTATTTTTAATATCGTAGTCAAGGTGCGCACCTTATCCCCAGGAACAATGCGCTCTGGGCTATAGCCGTATTTAAAATCAACACCGCCTTGTAATCCTGAAACGGATTCTAAAATAGGCAAACAATCGTCTTCGGTACAACCAGGATAAACCGTGGATTCATAAACCACAACATCTCCTTTTTTCAAAGCCGAAGCCACACTTTTGGTTGCTCCTAAAAGCGGATTCAAATTGGGCACTTTATTGGAATCAATATCCGTAGGTACCCCAATGATATGAAAATGCGCCTGTTGTAAATCGGCAACATTGGCAGTAAAAGTGATATCACAACCCTCAAAAGCATTACTATCCAATTCTTTAGAAGGATCAATCCCTTGTTGCATTAAAGCAATACGCTCTTGATTGATATCAAATCCAATAACCTTAAAATGCTTTGCCAACTCCAATGCCAAAGGCAAGCCCACATAACCTAATCCGGTTACGGAAATACATTTTTCTTTGTCGATAAATGGTTGAAGAGTATAGGACATTTTGGTTGTCTGTTATTGCGAACGTAGTGAAGCAATCTTTAATTTGCCACGAAGACGCTAGGGCGCAAAGGTTTTATTTTTTGTTATCTGTTGTCGGTTGTCGGTTGTCGGTTGACTGAGGCACTCGAAGTCAACATTTGTTTTTTGTTCATAATTCGTTATTCTAATGTTGTCCCTAAGCGTCGGGATTCAATATAGAATATTGAATATTGAAGTTCGTAAATAGCAAATCGTATATCTAATATCGTAAATCGTACATTTAAAAACCATATAAGTCATATAAGGTCGTATAAGAAAGTCGCTTCGCTCTGTTAAAGTGCATGTAAGTAGTACATCCTGAACACTTTTTTTAAATTAACTCAGGAATTGGTATATTTTCAAATTGTTACATTCCTAAATCGTACATCTAATATCGTACTTCGTATATTATTTAAACGCATTTAAAATTAATAGCGACAAACTCGTAATCACACTACCAATACTTACCCATTCTCCGGTAGACATTTTCTTAGTCAATGGTTTTTCAGGAACTACAATTTGAGAGCCTGGTGTTACCTTAGGATAGGATTTAAAAAACAAGAAAGAGCCTGTTACCGCAGCTTGTCCGTTAGGATAAATAACATAGGCTTTTCTTTTCCAAGCTTTACCATCGGTACCTCCTACAGCACTTAAATAATAACCAACACCACGACCACTGTTGTAGGGTATCTCAGATGTTAACAAAACGCTACCTGTTACTTTAACACTTTCACTAAAGTCTACCACTTCAATTTCGTCGCCTGGCAACAAAGTAATATTGGTTCTGTTTTTTGGATTGCGAACTATTTTATTCCACTCCAATGGAATCGTTGCAAATTTCAATTCCTCCTTTAATTTCTTCAATGCGCTATTTTTAACCGTATCTTTTTGAGCTATAGTTCCATCAACGGCATTTTTGCTAACATCAAAACTAACATTCGCGAAATCTTCAATTTGTTTGGCTTTGATGGGGCGTTTAATTCTCACCCCTTTAGTATTGGCTAATGGAGTTAAACCGCCTGCACGGAGTATCAAAGAATATACTTTTTCTTTTTTATCTGCCAAAACATACTTTCCAGGATACTGTACAGAACCACTAACGGTGACCATCTCAGGCTTCTCGTACACCGCCATTCTACGAATGTTCACCACATCATAAGGAGCCAAAATAAAGTTCTCCGCTTGCTCGTTATTTTCAGGGGTAATCTCGATATTGAATAATTCTGCTCGAGCAGTATTTGTTGTTTCAATCTCTTCTGATTTAATCATACGCGCTACCTCCACACGCTTAGAAGCTGAACCAATTAATCCCCCTGCTTGTACTAACAAATCATTCAATGTTAAAGCAGGATTATAATCGTATTCACCCGGCTTTTTAATTTCGCCATCAATGGTTACTTTAAACTCTTCTTTGAAATCCAAAATAGAGAAAACCGTTACAATATCTTCTTTTTTCAAAAAAATATTCGATTGAGCATCTCCTTGCAATGCTTTTCCTAAATTCACTGCAACCGCTTCCTTGGTAAAATCTGATTTCAAACGCACAATAGTAGCACGAGCCGCATAGGCATCTTCTTTCAAACCATCAGCTTTAGCAACTAAATCAGCAATTCGCATGCCTTCATAGAAAGAATAAGTATTTGGTCTAAAAACAGCCCCTTCAATCTTAATACGATTTTCGAAACGATTTAAAATTTTAGTTACTGTAAATACATCTCCTGAACGGGGTTTGTACAATTTAAATTCTGATGCTTTGACATCTTTTACTTTAAATTCTTTGTCGGTTTTTTGCAATACATTCACCGATGCTGTAAAGGCAAACTCGTTGAACCCTGAAGCAAAAGTCAGTAAGTCTTGAAAACTTTCTCCCGACTTCATCTCAAAAATACCCGGACGCTTCACTTGTCCTTCTACAGTAACCCTTTGGTTGTATGCCGGAATACGAATCACATCATTGTCTTTCAATCCAATATTATCCGACTGATTCCCATTCACCAAGAAACGGTACAAATCAATCGTGCGATACACCTTGTTATTGCGAATCAATTCGATATTACGGTAACTTCCATTCTTGGCAGGACCTCCTCCTAAGAACAAAGCATTGTAGACTGTCGCCAAAGAAGAAATAGAATAATTACCCGGTTGTCTACTACCAATCAAAGTAACTTTGATGGTACGAATACGACTCAAGCTAATCCCAACCTGAGATTGACCTGAACGCACGGTACTATACACTCTGGCAATGGCATTTTTAATTTTTATGGTAGCCGCTTCAATAGTCATACCCGAAACTGCAATTTGACCTACATACTGAATATTTACTTTTCCTTCAACCGTTACGGGTACCGCATCACTAAACTCCTGGATGCCATACACGCTAATTTGCAATTCGTCCCCAGGTCCAAGAACATAGTTCACTGGGGTAGCCAATTTCAAATTAGGCTCAAAATTCAAATCGGGATTGTCAAACAACTCCGATCCAAAAACCAAGGCATTTAAACTATCCTTTACTTTTTTATTGATAATCTTTTCTTGTTTTCTAGCATAATCCTCTTGCGAAATAGTATCCCTTTCGAAAGAATTCAACTTGTTCTTTTTAAGAGAAGTTGACGCTGTAGCCGATTTCATTCCCAAACGCGCTTTCAACTTAGCAAATTCATTTGAAGACATTCCTTTTGCCAAAGCCATTTGTTCTGCTTGTTCAATAGTGACCTTGTTGGTTTCTAACTGCGTACGAATTTTAGCCAAATCAGCATCCGACAAATAATCTACTTTCACAGTACTTAAATCCTGAGCTTTCATCAAATCCTGCGCAACAATTTGTGAACTTTGCAGTAAAGCAAAAAACAAAAGCGCTAATGTTACTAATTTTTTCATGGGGTATAAATGTATCAATGTGAAAATGTATCAATGAATCAATTGTTAAATTGTTCCATTGCTACATTAATAAATCGGAATTTTCTTTTTCTAATTGGTTATAAATATATTTCACATCTTGTGATTGTTCTTTTTGCAAAATCAAATTGGCATCGGGCGTACTCACAAAAATGGTGTTACGCATTCCGATGAATGTTGAAAAAATATCTGTGCCAATAACCATATTCCCTTGAGCATCCACAGGGTGACCTTGAGCTGCTAAATAATCATAAACTGACTCGAAAGAACCTAAATCAGACCAAGCAAATTGCGAAGCCACCACTTTGATTTTCTTAGAACGTTCCATCACCGCATAGTCAATACTAATGGATGGAATTTCCATTGATAAGTCGAAATCTAATTTTCCTGCTTGATTGGCTTCCCAAAC
>JAGNSF010000047.1:0-4086 GCA_017988155.1 Flavobacterium sp.
CACGAAGTAAACGTCCCAGAATATCCATTATTTCATTACCAACCCTATGAATTAGCTTTGTCAAGTAAGTTAGTTGATATGGTGAAGTTATATAAAATCGAAGTTTTACATGTTCATTATGCCATTCCACATGCCTATGCTGGTTATATGGCAAAGCAAATGCTGAAGGATGAAGGAATTGATATTCCAATGGTAACGACACTACATGGAACAGATATTACTTTGGTAGGCAATCACCCATTCTACAAGCCAGCAGTAACTTTTAGTATTAATAAATCGGATTTTGTAACTTCAGTTTCACAAAGTTTAAAAGAAGACACTCTTAAGCTATTCAATATTAATAATGAAATCGAAGTGATTCCTAATTTTATTGAATTGGATCAAATCAAGAAAGAAGACAAAGCCCCTTGTCAGCGATCTGTTATGGCTAAAGATAATGAGCGTATAATTACGCACATTAGTAATTTTAGGAAAGTCAAAAGGATTCCAGATATTATTTCAATATTTAATTTGATTCAAAAAGAAATTCCCGCCAAATTGATGATGGTCGGGGATGGACCAGAAAAAGAAAAAGCCGAATATCTATGCCAAGAGTTAGGTATTTTAGACAAAGTAATTTTCTTTGGTAATAGTAATGAAATTGATAAAATTTTATGCCAAACGGATTTATTTTTATTACCATCCAAAACAGAAAGTTTCGGTTTAGTTGCGCTTGAAGCAATGGCCTGTGGCGTCCCAGTAATTTCTAGCAATGCAGGTGGATTACCTGAAGTAAACAAAGACGGTTTTTCAGGTTTTCTAAGTAATGTTGGAGATATCGAGAGTATGGCCAAAAATGCGCTTACAATTTTAAAAGACGATTTAACTCTAGCGGAGTTTAAGAAAAATGCTTTGGCTACAGCTCAGGAATTTGATTTGAAAAAGATTTTACCTTTATATGAAGATTTATATCGAAGAGCAATTGCTAAATATTCACAGTTATAAAAAAAATGCCACTTTTTAAGTGGCATTTTTAATTGATTTAAATTAGAATTTATATCGAATTCCTAATGCAACATCAGAGCCATAGTTATTATCAAAATAGCCATGTCCACCAAATTCAGGTCTGTAATCAAGCGAAATTAAAAGTGGCAGGTCTTTTAAATTGTATTCTATACCTACATTTCCTGCAACAAATAAGAAACTCCCACTTTTATCTGTTGCACTCCAACTTCCAAGTCCAGCACCCGCACCCGCATACCAATTGAAGTTGTTGTCAATTTCCCATATCCATTGATATACCCCCGTAAGTTTAAATGCACTGACATTATGATTGTTTCTCCAACCTAAATCTGCCTCTAATCTATTGTTTTCATTAATTGCGCGTTGGTACGTTATTTCAGCTCCAAATCCATTATTATCACCAAAACGCAGACCTATGGCATTTTTTGAAATTTCTTGCGCTTGTAAAATACAACCAAAACCGATTAGCATAACTACTGATAGAATCTTCTTTTTCATAAATTTTTAATTTAATCTAATATACACAAATAACGAGTAAAAAAGAAATTTAGTATTCAATTTCATGTTAAATAATGGAGTACAATTCCTCAAAAAATAAAACAATAAATTATAATTTTTAGAAAAAACTTTAAAACTTATATTTTTAATCTTTAAACTAAAATGGTACTTTTGTTTAAAACTAATTACAATGGCAGGAAATAGCTACGGAACACTTTTCAGAATTACTACTTTTGGAGAATCACATGGGGAAGCCTTGGGCGGAATAATCGACGGATGTCCTCCGGGTATCACTATTGATTTAGAAGCTGTTCAAATAGAAATGTCCAGAAGAAAACCAGGTCAATCTGCAATTGTAACCCAGAGAAAAGAGCCAGATGATGTACAGTTCTTATCTGGTATTTTTGAAGGTAAAACTACAGGAACTCCTATTGGTTTTGTAATTCCAAATACCAATCAAAAGTCAGACGACTATTCTCATATTAAAGATAACTATAGACCAAGTCATGCCGACTATGTTTATGACCAGAAATATGGTTTTAGAGATTATCGTGGGGGAGGAAGAAGTTCAGCAAGAGAAACTGCTAGTCGAGTAGTAGCTGGAGCAATTGCTAAACAAATGCTGCCTAAAATTAAAATTAATGCGTTTGTTTCCTCTGTAGGACATATTCATTTGGATAAAAATTACCAAGAACTAGATTTTTCTAAAATAGAAAGTAATCCCGTTCGATGTCCTGATGAAGCTTCAGCTGCAAAAATGGAAGAGTACATTCGAGAAATTCGTAAACAAGGAGATACAGTAGGTGGAGTGGTGTCTTGTGTAATTCAAAATGTTCCTGTTGGATTAGGCGAACCAGTGTTTGATAAATTACATGCTGAGTTAGGAAAAGCAATGCTATCAATCAATGCTGTTAAAGGCTTTGAATATGGAAGCGGTTTTTGCGGTGCCGAGATGAAAGGTAGTGATCATAATGATTTATATCACACAGATGGGACAACCAAAACGAATTTATCAGGTGGTATACAAGGAGGCATTAGTAATGGTATGGATATTTATTTTCGTGTTGCCTTCAAACCAGTAGCTACGATTATGCAAAAACAAGAATCATTAGATAATAAAGGAAATATTACTGAAATGACCGGTAAAGGCCGACACGATCCTTGTGTTGTACCTCGTGCGGTGCCTATTGTCGAGGCTATGGCAGCTATCGTACTCGCTGATTTCTATTTATTAAATAAAATCTATTAAATTTACCAAAATCTATTTTTGTGTAAAGTATGTTTTTTTGTGGTTAAGTTTTGATTTCTTCAGCTTTTGCGACTAAAAAATGTCTTCTTCACATAACTAACTAATTATCCATATCAAATGAAAGAAACTACAAAACCATCTTTATTATCAGGGCTTACGGGACAAATTCTTGTAGCAATGGTACTAGGAGCTATTTTAGGAATTGCTATACATACTAATTTTTCTGATGAAATTGCACAATCGTTCAGTTCAAAAATTAAAATGTTAGCTACTGTTTTCATCCGATTGGTACAAATGATTATTTCTCCTTTAGTATTTACCACTTTAGTAGTTGGTATAGCAAAACTAGGAGATATTAAAGCGGTTGGGAGAATAGGAGGAAAAGCCTTAGGTTGGTTCTTTACCGCTTCGTTCATTTCGTTATTATTAGGAATGTTTTTTGTGAATATTTTGCAACCTGGTGTTGGATTGAATCTTTCTAATGTAGATTTAACTGCTGCCTCTGAAGTTACAGCTAAAACCACCACATTATCTTTTGAAAATTTCATTGAGCATATTGTTCCTAAAAGTATTTTTGAAGCAATGGCTACTAACGAAATATTACAAATTGTAATTTTCTCTATCTTTTTTGGATTAGCTGCTGCGGCAATTGGAGACACTGTTAAGCCTGTTGTAAGTGCTTTAGATAAGACATCACACATTGTTTTGAAAATGGTAAATTATGTAATGAAATTTGCTCCAATTGGCGTTTTTGGTGCTATTGCTGGCGTTTTTGCTGTACGTGATTTTCAAGAATTAGCAATTACTTATTTCAAATACTTTGGTTCTTTTTTAATAGGAATTTCGTCATTATGGGTAGTTCTTATTTTAGTGGGTTATATCTTTTTAAAATCGAGAATGTCAACTTTATTAAAAAGGATTTCTAGTCCATTAATTGTTGCTTTTGGTACAACTAGTAGTGAGGCCGTATTTCCTAAATTGACTGAAGAATTAGAGCGATTTGGTGTAAAAGACAAAATAGTTTCGTTCATGTTGCCTCTTGGTTATTCATTCAATCTTGATGGCAGTATGATGTACATGACATTTGCAAGTATTTTTATTGCACAAGCCTATGGAATTGATTTAGATTTAGGAACGCAATTTACCATGCTACTTGTGTTGATGTTAACCAGTAAAGGTATTGCTGGTGTACCAAGAGCTAGTTTGGTCGTTGTAGCAGCTACTTGTGGAATGTTTGATATTCCAATTGAAGGTATAGCCCTGATTTTACCTATTGATCATTTTTGCGATATGTTTAGAACAGCCACAAATGTACTTGGAAATGCTCTAGCTACTTC
>JAGNSF010000047.1:4186-9732 GCA_017988155.1 Flavobacterium sp.
GCAGGATCTGTTAAGAACATTTCGGCTAACTCGCGAATAGCAATCGGCATTGTGGCTGAAAATAATAACGTTTGTCTATTTTTTGGCGTCAATTTGACGATTTTTTTAACATCGTTAATGAATCCCATATCTAGCATTTGATCTGCTTCGTCAAGAACTAAGGTATGTAAATGGTCAAAATTGATAAATCCTTGTTTGTGTAAATCCAATAATCTACCAGGTGTAGCAATTACCACGTCAACTCCTTTTTTTAAAGTGTCAACTTGAGGAATCTGAGATACACCACCAAATAGCGTAATTTGAGTCAAATTAGTATATTTAGCATAAGTGTCAAAGTTTTGGCCAATTTGCACAGCTAATTCACGGGTAGGAGTTACTATTAAAGCTCTAATTTCTTTAGCTTTTTTTGACGATCCAACAATTCGATGTAATTGATGTATAATTGGAATGGCAAATGCCGCCGTTTTTCCTGTTCCTGTTTGTGCACATCCAATGACATCTCTACCAGATAAAACTAATGGTATGGCTTGTTCTTGGATCGGAGTGGGATGAGTATAGCCTTCTTCATAGACGGCTTTTTGGATACTTTTAGAAAGTGATAAATCTTCGAATAACATATTTTTGGTATTAAATATGCTGTAATAAGTACAGCAATGCTTCGCAAAGATAGTGTTATTATTTTTGATGCATTAGTTTTGCAATTCTTCAGGTTGAGGAATTATCTTTTCATGATTGGATTTAATAAAATCAGTAATTAAATGTCCTATGATTTTACCAATTAAATGATCGTTTTTTTCTTCTCCTAATTCAGGAGCTCCTTCACAAAGATGCAGGTAAGATACATTCTTAAATTTACCGAAATAGGAAACAAATTGTCTTAATTCTTCTACTGAAAATCCAGTCAGTGTCATAGTACTGCTCGCAATGTTTGGAATTGCACCTAAATCAATTTCTAGACCAAACGATTCTTCATTAATAAATTCAGATGCTTGTTGCATTTCTTCCTCAAACTCTTTCTCTTTTCGAATGCGAATACTATCATATGTTACATACTGCAATCGGTCTTCTAGTTTTTTAAAGGAATCCAAAACACTTTTGGTCACATGATTTTCATGCAAACCAAAAACATAATATTTATTAAGAAATCCTTCTTCAAATGCGTAGGAGAAAGCATTCCCATTATGGCGACCTTCTAAAATTCTAAAATCGGAATGTGCATCAAAATTAATAGCATTGATAGGTTTGCCTTTTGCTAAAGCCGTTCCTTTTATATTACCATAGGCATTATTTTGTCCGCCTCCAATAATAATTGGGGTTTTTCCTAATTTGATAATATGAAAAATTAGATGAGAAACTTCTTTATCGATCTTATCAACAAGTTGGCTTAATTTTGAACGATCATCAATATCGTTGAAATCCAAGTTGGCTACTTCAGCCATTTCATCAGCAACATTAATTGTACCCAAAATCACAATTTGATTTCCTTTACAGAAACGATTGTGTTGAATGTTTGCAATACTTTTAATAGCACTTTTCCAAGCAGATGCTGCTCCTGGTCTTCCATAATTTGCTCTAATACCAATATCTTCAGGTATTCCGAAAATTACATACTTTGCCTCACAACTTGCAAGAAATTCCAATGGATTAGCTCCTTTAGGAACCGTAATCATTTTTTCGCCAAATTTAATTTCACCATTTCTATGGTTTGTAATTTTGCCTAAATCAGTATTAGTAAAAGGAATTAGTTTATCCATTATAAAAAAAAAGTTTAATCAAAAATACTATAAATGTGTCAAAATACGTTGTGTAGTAGGGATATATTATTATTTTTGTCTTAAACAATTAAACTATAAATTAAAAAAATGGAAAATCAAAAAAGCAATTCAAATTTAAAAGCAATTGTAATTGTATTACTACTATTACTTTTGGGGAGTTTAGGTTATATTTTCAAGATGTCGACTGATGCTGAAATTGTTCGTACAGAATTAAAAACTACATTAACTGAGAAAGAATCAGTAATGAAAGATTTGCAAGAGTTGAAAGCAACTTATGATGCTGCTATTGCTGAAAATACTGCCATGTCTGATGAATTGATTAAAGAAAGAGATAAAGTAGTTGCTTTAATGTCTGATTTAAAGAAATCGAATGGAGATGTTTCTAAATTTAAGTCTCAGTTAACTGCTCTTCAAAATAATATGAAAGTTTTGATTGCTGAAAATGACAACTTGAAAAAACAAAATGTTACCTTGACTGTGCAACGTGATAGTACAAGAGTAGTTTTAGTAGAATCTAAAAAAGCGAATGAAGTATTGACTTCTCAAAATTCTGAGTTAGCTAAAACTGTAGAAAAAGGATCGATTTTATCAGTGTTGAATACTAAAGGAGCTGCTTACAAAGTAAGAAGTTCAGGTAAACAAATAGAAACTGAAAAAGCAAATAGAGCGGATATTTTAAAAGTTAGTTTTACTATTGCAGAAAATAAAATTGCAAAATCTGGAACTAAAATGTACTATGTTCAAGTTATAGATAGTGAGAACAATGTAGTTGGAGAAAAGAAAGTTGAAAATTTCGGGACAAAATCGTTAACCTATAGTTTTACAACAAATGTAAAATATGAAAATAAAACAGTTGATGTTTCTGAAGATTTAGCAGGTAGTAAATTTGCTAAAGGTACTTATACTGTTAATGTATATGATAAAGCAGAATTAGTATCTAAAACAAGTTTTTCTTTAAGATAATTGTTGTTTTGATATATAAAAAAGGGAGCTAATTGCTCCCTTTTTTTATAGCCAAAATTTATTGTGTTATTTTTATTTCAAACATCTTGTCCCAATTTTTACCTGTCACAAATATAGTTTTGGTTTTAGAGTTATAAGCGATTCCATTGAGAACTTCAGCGGTTGAATTATTTACAAATTTTCGCAAACCTGATAAATCTAGAATTCCTTCAACGGCTCCACTTATAGGGTTTACAACCGCTATAGCGTCTTTTTGCCAAACATTAGAATATATTAGTCCATTAATCCATTCTAACTCATTAATTGATTTTATTTTAGCATTTCCCGAATATACATTAATGTAATCTATCATTTCTAGAGTTGTAGGATCCATTTTCCAAATTTTTTCTGTACCATCTGTTTGATAGATAAATTTTTCATCATGAGTCATTCCCCAACCTTCAATATCTTTTTTGTAAGTGAAGGTTTTTTCTAATTTTAAAGTAGTAGCATTATAGACAAATCCCGTTTTTTCTTGCCAAGTTAATTGGTATATTTTGTTATTAATAATGGTAATACCTTCTCCAAAATATTTGGAATCTAAATTAGTTTGATTAAAGACTTTTCCGGTCTTATAATCATATTTTCTAAAATAGGAGGCTCCTTTTTGTCCAGTACTTTCAAACAAAGTATCATTATAAAATTCCAGACCCTCTGTAAAAGCCGTTGTGTCGTGGGCAAAAGTATTAACAATGGTATACTTTAATAATTTAGGTTCAACATTAGACACTAATTCAACACGATCAGTTGCTTCAGTGAGTTCTCCTTCATAATAAACAATAGCTTTCAAGTTTTGATATCCTAATTTTTGACCTTTAAAATCAAAAGTTAGTTTTCCTAAACCTTTTGTTGTTCCTATTTTTGATTCATTTACATAATACACAACGCTGTCAACCGTTTTTGAATTGGGATTCAATAATGTCAATTCAACAGATTCTTGAGGAACGTACTGTGCTTTAAATAGGTTTGTATCAAAAGTAAATAGGCTATTATTTTCTTTTTTTGCTCCACCACAGTTGGATAAAATTACTCCTAATAAAATGATAAATAAGAAGTTATGCTTTTTCATGATTTATAATTTGAATGTTCGAATATACAACCTTATTTTATTAGTAACAATGCTCTTGCAAAAATATAAAAAGGTTGTATATTTGCACCGGCAAGTCCTACACGACCAGCTCCTGCAGACTCCCCCAGGATGGGAACATAGCAAGGGTACGTGGTTGAGCGGTGCGATGTAGGTCGCTTGCCATTTTTTATGAATCTTCCAACTGGAAGATTTTTTTGTTTATAAGGGATTCAAAACTTTTATTTTTGACTATTTTTATAAGCTAAATAACTGTTGAAAAATTGATTTGAATGAGTAAAGTTGTATTGATTACAGGTGGTTCTTCTGGAATAGGAAAATCTATTGGGGAATTTTTGCATTACAAAGGATTTATTGTTTTTGGCACGAGTAGAAATCCTGAAAAGGTGACTAATTCGATTTTTCCTTTAGTTGCTTTAGATGTTCGCGATGCGAAATCCATTCAAAAAGCTGTTACCCAAATTATTTCAGAAACAGGACGATTGGATATTGTAATTAATAATGCAGGTGTAGGAATCACTGGACCATTGGAAGAAATTCCAATGGAAGAAATTAAAAACAATTTTGAAACCAATTTTTTTGGTCCTATTGAGGTAATGAAAACTGTTTTACCACAAATGCGCAAGCAACATTCAGGATTAATTATCAATATTACGAGTATTGCAGGCTATATGGGATTGCCTTATCGGAGTGTCTATTCAGCTTCAAAAGGAGCATTAGAATTAATTACTGAGGCGTTACGAATGGAAGTGAAGTCTTTTGGGATTCACATTACAAATGTAGCTCCTGGAGATTTTGCTACTAATATTGCAGCAGGACGTTTTCATGCACCGGTTACTAATGGTTCGGCTTACGAGAAAGTATATGGTGAGGTATTGAGTACTATGGATCAGCATGTAGATAGTGGTAGTAATCCAAACGAAATGGCAGAAGCTGTATTTCAAATTATTCAAGAAACAAAACCTAAAATTCATTATAAAGTAGGAGCGTTTATGCAAAAGTTTTCAATTGTATTAAAACGAATTTTACCTGATAAAGTATATGAAAAAATGCTTATGAGTCATTATAAGTTGTAATTTCGCACCGAATTTGCGTGAGGGATTGTAGTGAAAATCCTTTTTCAAAGAAAAAGATTGCAACGTAAAGCCCGACCCTTGTGGTCACGCCCAAATACTAATACATAACAAATATATAAATATGAAATTTTTTATAGACACAGCTAATTTAGCTCAAATCAAAGAAGCACAAGCTTTAGGCGTTTTGGATGGAGTAACAACGAATCCATCATTAATGGCCAAAGAAGGTATTACTGGAAAAAATAATATCTTAAAACATTATGTAGACATTTGTAATCTTGTAGATGGAGATGTAAGTGCCGAAGTAAATGCTTTAGATTTCGAAGGCATGGTAAAAGAAGGTAAGGAGTTAGCCGATTTGCACGAGCAAATTGTAGTTAAATTACCAATGACCAAAGAAGGGGTTATGGCTGCCAAATATTTTTCGGATAAAGGAATTAGAACGAATGTTACTTTAGTTTTTTCTGCTGGTCAAGCATTATTAGCTGCTAAAGCAGGAGCTACTTATGTTTCTCCATTTATTGGTCGTTTAGATGATGTATCAACAGATGGATTGGCTTTGATCGAAGAGATTCGCCAAATATATGATAACTACGGATTTGAAAC
>JAGNSF010000237.1 GCA_017988155.1 Flavobacterium sp.
CCAGTGTCGGTCATAATGATATGATCGTGTTGCTTGTCAAAATATGATTTTTCGTAATGCGCTTGATTTTGTCCAAACTGATGTTTACGAACCAAAGCGCAATCCAAAAGTAATTCGATTGTATTGTACAAAGTAGCTCTACTTACTCGGTAGTTTTTATTTTTCATTTTGATGTACAAGTTCTCTATATCAAAATGCTCTTCACTTTCGTAAATTTCCTGAAGAATAGCATAACGCTCTGGAGTTTTGCGATGCCCTTTTTTTTCAAGATATAATGTAAAAACATTTTTTACAATCTCTTGATTTTTATTGTTGTCTGTGGAAATAAGTGTCATATCCTGCAAAGATAATTTTTTTTGTTAAATCTCTAAAGTTCGGTTGATAAGTTTGTCTTTTGTTGAAAAACAATTAAGAGGTATATACGCGACTTACTTTTTCAATACCTTCAATTTTTCTAATATTAGCTATTAATTTTTTCAAAATCGTATTGTTTTGTACCACCACTGTTACTTGTCCATGAAAAATGCCTGCATCGGTACTCAATGAAATACTTTGAATATTAACATGCATATTATTTGAAATGACTTTGGTCAATTGATTGGTCAAACCTAACGAATCCATACCTGTGATTTTAATAATCGCTTTAAATTCTTCTTGCGCAGAATCTATCCATTTAGCAGTCATAATTCGATAGGCATAATTGGATTGTAAGCCAATCGCATTTGGGCAGTCACTTTTATGGATTTTAATTCCTTCGTTTACAGTAACAAAACCAAAAACATCATCACCAGGAATTGGGCTACAGCAAGGCGAAAATTTATAATCTAATTTATCATGCTCTTTTCCAAAAACGAGCATGTCATAATTGCTGCTGATAATTGGTTTGTTGATTTCTTCGACTGGAGCAGCTGTATTTCGTTTAATTTTGTTTTTGAAGAAACTTATGAATGTATTACTCTTTTGAGCAGCGTAATCTTTTAATTGTTGGTTTTCGATTGCGCCAATTCCAACACGGTAAAATAAATCCAAACTTGTTTTTAGTTTGAAGAAATTGACCAACTCGTTTACTGTCTTTTCATTTAAAGTTATTTTTAAATGTTTTAATTTTCGAGTAAGGAGTTCTTTTCCTTCTTCGCCAATTTTTTTAGTATCTTCATTAAGAACATTTTTGATTTTAGTTTTTGCTCTAGCAGTAGTAACGTAGTCTAGCCAATGTGTTGTTGGCTTTTGGTTAGGAGAAGTGATCACTTCAATTTGGTCCCCACTTTTTAATTCGTAATTAAGCGGAACCAATTTTCCGTTAACACGAGTTCCACGAGTACGAATTCCAATTTCAGAGTGAATTCCGAAAGCAAAGTCAAGTGAAGTAGCGCCTTTTGGTAAGGATTTGATATCACCTTTTGGGGTAAACACGAAAATTTCTTTAGAATACAAGTTCATCTTGAAATCTTCTACAAAATCTACTGCATTAGTTTCGGCATTTTCCAACGCTTCTCGCAATAAGTTGAGCCAAACATCTAGACCACTTTCTTCGGTTGCTCCATTTTTATATTTGTAATGCGCAGCGTAGCCTTTTTCGGCAATTTCGTCCATGCGTTCGCTACGAACCTGAATCTCTACCCAACGTCCTTTAGGTCCCATGACGGTAATGTGCAAGGCTTCGTAACCAGTTGATTTTGGTGACGAAATCCAATCACGCAAACGACTTGGACTTGGGCGATAATGATCAGTAACAATGGAGTAGATTTTCCAGGCTAAAAATTTCTCATCGTGCGGATTCGATTTATACACAATTCGCAACGCAAATTTATCATACACCTCGTCAAAACTGACACCTTGAGCCTTCATTTTTCTACGAATAGAATAAATGGATTTTGGGCGGCCTTTGATGGCATATTCCACCCCTTCATCATCCATCGATTTTTTTAAAACGTCTGAAATGTCTTTGATATAGGCGTCTTGTTCTTCTTTCGTTTCTTTTATCTTACTTAAAATATCATTATAAACAGCAGGCTCAGTGTATTTTAAACCTAAGTCTTCTAGTTTGGTTTTAATATTATACAATCCTAAACGGTGAGCTAGCGGCGCGTAAATATATAAGGTTTCCGAAGCAATTTTAGTTTGCTTGTCCTCTCGCATTGATTCCATAGTTTGCATATTGTGCAAACGGTCAGCGAGTTTGATTAATATCACTCGAACATCATCGTTGAGTGTTAAAATCATTTTTCGAAAATTCTCAGCTTGAATGGAAGCGTTTAAATCCTTTTGAACCAAAGAAATTTTTGTCAATCCCTCTACCATTTGTGCCACTTTCGGATTGAAAAGACGTTCAATATCTTCAACAGTAATAGGAGTATCTTCTACAACATCGTGCAATAAGGCTGCGGCAATAGAAGTAGCGCCTAAGCCAATCTCAGAAGCCACAATTTTTGCTACCGCAATAGGGTGGAAAATATAGGCTTCACCTGATTTTCTTCTTTGATCTTTGTGTGCATCAACTGCAACGTCAAATGCCTTACGAATTAATTTCTTGTCGCTATCGGTTAGGGTTTGGTAGCTAATTCGAAGTAACTCCTTGTATTCTTGGGCAATGGCCTTATTTTCTTTTTCGATATCTATTTCTGTCATGATAGGCGGGGTTCAATTTCTAAAAATAGAAAAAACCGAGCAAATACACAAGTGAATAGTAAGAATATTTTTGATTGATAATTTAAAAACCTCTTTGTCTTTTAGCTTCAAAAATTAAAATAGCAGCAGCGACAGAAACGTTCATGGAATCAATTTCACCTTGCATAGGAATGATAATGTTTTGTGT
>JAGNSF010000048.1 GCA_017988155.1 Flavobacterium sp.
ACTTGAACCGTTTTTCCTAAAAATTCTCCTCTACGTTCTTTTTCAATTACCGAAAGATATATTCTACCAGTGGTTACATTATTCGCTTGAGAAGTAGGCACGTTTAAAAAACGCTCGTAATGACCTAAATCCAAATCGGTTTCTGCACCATCATCGGTAACATAACATTCTCCATGTTCATAAGGATTTAGCGTCCCTGGGTCAACATTAATATAAGGATCGAACTTTTGAATGGTAGTTCTATATCCTCTTGCTTGCAATAATTTCGCCAAAGATGCCGCTATAATCCCCTTCCCTAAAGAAGAAGTTACACCGCCAGTAACAAAAATATATTTCGTTTGATTCATTCTGTATTAGTTTGTATTGTAGTTGTGTAAAAAACGTCGCAAAAATACAATTATAAATTGAGAAAACGCGAATTTAAAATTGTGAAATTGTGAAATTTTATGGTATTAATTTCGCTCAAAAAAAATCGAATGGAGCTTCTTTTTAGCATCAAATTGGTTTTGGATATTTCTTCTTTATATTTCGAATTAAATCCTCTAACCCGTTCAATTTTAATTCATAAATCAGTTGTAATTGTTGACCTAATTCGCCTTTTGGAAACCCTTTATTATTGTACCAAACCACATAATATTCAGGCAAATCTATCAAATGCCAACCTTCGTATTTTCCGAAAGGCATTTTAGTGTGGGCTAATTTGATGAGTTGTTTTTGGTCTTTTTCCATGTTGTTCTATTTTGCTACTTTAACCGTCAAATCGGCATCGTAATACAAAATATACAATCCTTTATTTCCAAAACCTCCCGATTCATTTTTGAAATAATCAAACTTACTTTCGACTTGTTCTGTCACTTGAGTAGAAGTACTTTCAGAAAAAGTGGTCGCTTGAGACAAACGCATCAAAGCATCAAATGTAACATCAAAACCTCTAATAGCGAAAGCATTAGGAGTTACTTTATTTTTAAATTTATAATTTTTTTCAAAAATTTCAGCGCCTACACTGCTATTTTCTCGAGTCATTGATGGATATAGTAATTTTAATTGCACCAAGTTATCAAACTCAATCTCATCAGTTTCCAAAGTTTCATTGGGTTCCAAAATCACAAGTTGGATTTCACATTCTTTTAGTTTTGATAAAAGTAGTTTTAAGGTTGCTTTAATCAAAACTGTACTTTCCGTTTCTAGCACAACATAATTTATTCTGTCTTTTTGCAATTTACTCGACAAACTTTCAGGAATTAATGCTCCTATTTCTGTTAAACTGACTAAACGAACGTCTTTTTGATTGTCTAAAATGTATTTTTTAACTGATACTTTCTTCTTATCTACTACTGCAATAACATTTCCATTTTTGGAACGCATAAAATCAAAAATAGCAGAACGAAGTACCGAAGTCGATGTAATTGTTTGAAATAAATTGGGATACGATTTACCCATTTCTTTTGATAAAGGCGAAATAATCGCAACTTGGCTCGCACTTAACAATTCGGCTGTTTTCTCTACATTCGTTTGATAAAAAGGTCCTATCACTGCAGAAAAATCTTCCAAATGATTGTCTGCAATGAGTTGGGCTACATTCAAACCGTTTTTAGTTTCTTCCGAATCAAAAACACTGACATCTACCGTAATTCCTAATTGTTTCGCCGAGTCAATTGCTACCAATGCCCCTGAATAAAAATCCAAAGTCATATTCAAAAACTTATCTTTTTTCAACCGATCAGCAACTGAATTAACGGTGTCGTTTTGTACTTTATTCAAATTAAACGGTAACAATAAAGCCAATTTCTTCGGTTGATTAACCAAAGGTTGTTCTATCGGCAATGTGCTACTTTGATTTTGAGTTGTCGTAATTTCTTGCGCAACAATTCCGTTGACAAATAAAAGCGTAACAATAAGTATTTTAAAATAACAGTTCATTTTTTTCTTTATTAACCGATTCCTTTATAACAATCGAACGGTATCAAATTTATGACAAAATCTGATACCGTTTCAATTAAAACTTTCAATTTAAGTACTAATTATTCCCACTCAATTGTGGCAGGTGGTTTTGAACTAATGTCATACACCACACGATTCACACCTTTTACTTTATTAATGATTTCGTTTGAAATTTTCATTAAGAAATCATAAGGTAAATGTACCCAGTCAGCCGTCATTCCATCAGTAGATTCTACAGCACGAAGCGCCACTACTTTTTCGTAAGTACGTTCATCTCCCATTACACCTACACTATTCACAGGTAACAAGATAGCTCCTGCTTGCCAAACTTTATCATACAATCCCCAAGATTTCAATCCTTCAATAAAAACAGCATCTACATCTTGTAAAATTTGTACTTTTTCTGGAGTAATATCTCCTAAGATACGGATAGATAATCCTGGACCTGGAAAAGGATGTCTTCCCAATAATTCTGGATCAATTCCTAAAGTAGCTCCCACTCTTCGCACCTCATCTTTGAAAAGCATGCGCAAAGGTTCTACAATTTGTAATTTCATATAATCAGGTAATCCACCCACATTGTGATGCGATTTAATGGTGGCTGATGGTCCTTTTACAGAAACCGATTCGATTACGTCAGGATAAATAGTCCCTTGTGCCAACCATTTTACATCTTCAATCAAATGCGATTCATCATCAAAAACTTCAATGAAAACACGTCCGATGATTTTACGTTTAGTCTCTGGATCACTTACTCCTGCTAATTCTGACAAGAAACGATCTCCAGCATCTACTCCTTTTACGTTCAATCCCATTCCTTTGTATTGATTCAATACACTTTGGAATTCGTTTTTACGTAGTAAACCGTTATTAACAAAAATACAATATAAGTTTTTACCGATAGCTTGGTGCAATAAAACTGCAGCAACAGTTGAATCTACTCCACCAGAAAGGCCTAAAACTACTTTGTCGTCTTTTAGTTTTTCTTTCAATTCGGCTACCATATCGGTAACAAAAGCGTTTGGAGTAAAATTTTGAGGCACCTCAGCTATGTGTACTAAAAAGTTTTCTAACATTTTAGTCCCCTCTGTAGAATGGTATACCTCTGGGTGGTATTGGATTGCATAAGTAGTTTCTCCTTCAATTCGGTAGGCAGCAAATTCCACATCATGTGTACTCGCTAATTTAACTCCGTTTGTAGGTAACGCTTTAATACTATCACTATGACTCATCCAAACTTGACTGTTTGGAGAAATTCCTTGAAAGAAAATTTCATCTTCTTTAATATAAGACAGATTAGCTCTTCCGTACTCTCTTGTATTAGAAGCCGCTACTTCTCCTCCACTAAAGTGAGATAAATATTGTGCTCCGTAACATACCGCTAACAAAGGTAATTTACCTCTAATTTGAGATAAATCCGGATGTGGCGCATCTTCTGAACGAACAGAAAATGGACTTCCACCTAAAATTACGGCTTTGTATGGTGATAAATCTGTTGGAAAATTGTTGTAAGGAAAAATTTCGCAGAATATATTTAATTCGCGAACTCTACGCGCAATAAGCTGTGTGTATTGCGACCCGAAATCTAAAATAAGTACGTTGTGTTGCATGCGCAAAAATACTTTTAAAATTCGGAAATGAAAAATGGATTTTGAAAAAAATAGTTTTTTATTCTTTGACCAATAAAATCGTTGCTTTAAAGCCTGTACCAAGGTTCCATTGGCTTGCCGAAACCAAAGTTCCCTTATCATCATACACCCTAAATTCTGCTGTATTAGGACCTGAAGTTCCTTGGTTTAATGCTTCGAAATCAATTTTATTAAAACCTTTTTCAAGCACAATTTCAAATCCTTTGAACACTCCGTCTAAAGTAACTTGATTTTCAATTATTTTATCATTCAAATACACTCTAATAACATCACCATCAACATAAGCTGCATCCCGATACATGACACGTGCCTTATCTGACTTAATTTTAAAATCGCCTAAATTTTGATTTCTTCGGTACACAATTTCTCCTGGATCTTCATCTTTTTTATTCAAACGTGCTTCTACCTCAGCTCCAGGTTTTACAAATTCATTTTTTTGAATCATAGAAAAACCATTGGTCTGTCCTAATTGGTAGGATTTTGCAGGAGCTGGCTTAGTAAATTGAGCATCAGGACTAGTAAAAACATTCGGTGCTTTAATGGATGGAATATCAGAGTTAGCAGGAGTAGTTTTTTTTGGCTCAGGTAATTTTTTCGGTGCAATTGGAAATTTTACTGCAGGAATTGCCTTGAACTTAGCACTAAACTCACTTTGAGCTTGTCCTTGCCATGCTATTCCAATAATCGCAATAAATACTAGTAATTGTTTCATTATACCCTGCGCTGATAAAACTTGTGGTGACAAAAATAGTATAAATACCTTTTGCGCCTCACACATTAGAAATTTCTTAACAAAATCTACTTTAAGATTTCTAACAAATGAAATTAAAACATCACAATATATAACCTATTTTGGCAATAAAATGACTAATTAATTTATTCTATAATTGTAAATTGCAAGACTAAAATTAAGCATTAAAAACACTCAAAAATGGAAAGAAAAAATATCTTAACAGGCTCCCCATGGGAAGATAAAATGGGATATTGTCGCGCCGTTCGCATTGGAAACATCGTTGAAGTATCTGGAACTGTTGCTATTGTAGATGGTGAAAAAGTAAAAGCTGATGACGCACACGCTCAAACATTAAATATTTTAGAACGTGTAGAAAAAGTATTAGAAGAATTAAATGTTAGTATGAAAGATGTTATTCGCACTCGAATCTTCACAACTGACATCAATACGTTTGAATCTGTTGCTTTAGCGCATTCTTCTTATTTTAAAGATATAAAACCTACTACCGGATTTTATGAAATCAGTAAATTAGTGGCTCCCGAATATTTGGTAGAAATAGAATTTACTGCAGTCGTTACAGAATAACAAAAATTGTACTTATTAAAAATTAAGAAGCCGTAACCAATTCATTTACGGCTTTTTTTATGTGAATAATTATTGAATCGTAAATTTACCCTATTTTTGAACCACATTTAACAAATATACCAGAACATGAACCTACCAAAAACACTTCGCCTTTCCTTACAATGGTTGGTCATTTGTGTTTTGATTGGACTGTTTTCGGGTTCGGCATCTGCTTTATTTTTAGTCGCTTTAGAATGGGTTACCCAAATTAGAGAGCACCACGCTTGGTTAATCTGGTTATTGCCGCTTGGTGGTTTAATTATTGGTTTAGTGTATCATTATTATGGGGCTTCAGTTGTAAAAGGCAACAATTTAATTTTAGAAGAATACGAAAATCCGCAGCAACCTGTTCCTTTCAAAATGGCACCTTTGGTGCTCATTGGTACTTTAATTACTCATTTAGTGGGAGGTTCAGCTGGTCGCGAAGGTACCGCAGTACAAATGGGCGGAGCTATTGCCGACCAATTTTCGAACTGGTTTCAATTGGATAAAAGTGACCGAAAAACCATCATTATTTTAGGAATTAGTGCCGGATTTGCGTCTGTTTTTGGAACACCTCTAGCAGGAGCTTTGTTTGCTTTAGAAGTGGTGTATTTCAGCAAAATCAATCTCAAAAGTCTGCTTTTTTCTTTTGTGGTAGCTTATGCTGCTTATTTTACTGTCGAGTTGTGGCAAGTCAAACACACACATTATAGCATTCCTATTTTAGCCGAATTAAATGGTACCAATTTACTATGGACAATTGGAACTGGAATTCTTTTTGGCTTAGCGGCTATGTTCTTTTCAAGAACAACTCATTTATGGACCCAATTATTTTCAAAATACTTTCAATATGCTCCATTTCGACCTTTAATAGGAGGAACTATTTTAGCAATCATTATTTTTTTCATCGGAACGACTAAATACGTTGGATTAGGAGTGTCTGAAATTGTAAATGCCTTTTCAACACCTAACGAATCGTATGATTTTCTATTAAAAATACTTTTTACTGGTTTTACTTTAGGGGCTGGTTTTAAAGGAGGCGAAGTAACTCCGCTATTCTTTGTGGGAGCAACCTTAGGAAGTGCTTTATCTGTTATAGTACCTTTACCAATAGCATTATTAGCAGCTATGGGATTTGTTGCCGTTTTTTCAGGGGCTACCCATACTCCTATTGCTTGTACTGTTATGGGAATGGAATTATTTGGAATTGAAAGTGGGATTTTTATTGGAATTGCTTGCATCGTGGCTTATTTTGCTTCAGGTTCTGTTGGAATTTACCATTCGCAAATTGTGAAAGGACCTAAATACCATTTGTACCAAAAAATAAATCGCCTTCGACTAGACCATTTTTAGTCTTGTGAAATATAGGTTAAATATTTAAATGATTTTTCGTTTAAATTAAAAAAATGTAATTTCGCAATCTATGAAAACACAAGATATTCAAGCGATTCAAGAGTTACTATCCACTCCAAAAAAAATTGCGATAATTCCACACCGTGGACCTGATGGAGATGCCATGGGCTCTACCCTTGGTTTGTACCATTTTTTGCTTAAAAATAAACACCAACCTACTGTGATTTCTCCTAACGAAATGCCTCATTTTTTAGAGTGGCTTCCGGGAGCTAACACCGTAAAAATATATGAAAAAGACAAAGCTGATTGCACCAAAATTTTGGAAGAGGCCGACATCATTTTTACTTTAGATTTTAATGCTTTGCACCGTACTGGAGAGATGGAAACTGTTTTGAGTACGCTCAAAGCGCCTTTCATCATGATTGATCACCATCAATTTCCGCATGATTATGCTACGTATACGTATTCGGATACGAATTTTGGTTCTACCTGCGAAATGTTGTACAACTTCATTTCCTTTTTAGGTAAAAAAGCAGACATTGACGAAAATATCGGAACTTGCATTTATACTGGAATTTTAACCGATTCAGGTTCGTTTCGTTTTCCAAAAACCACAGGGACTACCCACAGAATCATTGCTGACTTAATTGACTTAGGTGTAAAAAACACGGTGATTCCTAACTTACTTTTTGACAACAGTTCATTTGGGCGTTTGCAAATTTTAGGTCGTGCATTACAAAACATGAAAGTATATACTGAGCACAAAACCGCTTATACTTATTTGACGCAAGACGAATTGGATTCCTTTGACCATGTTAAAGGCGATACCGAAGGAATAGTAAACTATGGGCTGAGTATTAAAGGAATTATTTTTACTGCTATTTTTATTGAAAATAAAGACGAAAAAATAATTAAAATATCTTTCCGCTCTCAAGGCGATTTAGACGTAAATCAATTTGCTAGAGAGCATTTTAATGGGGGTGGTCACATCAATGCCGCCGGAGGAAAATCAGAAAATTCAATGGAAGATACCATTCGGAAATTCGAAGATTTGGTTAAAAACTTACCTATCTAAATTATGAGAAATTTCAATTACACAATAGCAGCAGTTACTCTTTTAATAATAACAAGTTGTCAAAAGCCCCAAGAAGCAAGAAAACCAATTTCGCGCAGCTCTGGTTCATTTATGAAAGAATCAGTGGATCGCAACAAAAAATTGATTGCTGGAGAAGAAGCTGAAATTGCAAGAGTAATTCGTCAAAACAAAAACGTAAAGTTTATTGCTTCAACAAAAGGATTTTGGTATTCGTATATTGTTACTAATAGCAAAGATACACTTACACCAAAAAAAGGAGATGTAGCTTTATTTGATTACGAAGTAAAAGATCTCAAAGGGCGTGTAATTTATTCTAAATCTGAGCTGGGTCCTCAGACCTATTTTATTGACAAACAAAACATTATGTCTGGACTTAGAGAAGGAATAAAACTAATGCATCGAAAAGAAAAAGTCAATTTTCTTTTTACCTCTCACATTGCTTTTGGTTATCACGGAGATAATAAAAAAATTGGCACTAACAAACCTCTTTTATGTATTGTAACCCTGCGTGATTTTATGTCAGAAGCCAATTACGATCAAAAAATGAAAACCAACTCTACTCCTATTTCAGAAACTCAAAACGATACTTTAAATAACTAATATTAAAATGAAAAAAAGTTTTTTATTTGCCCTAGCCATTATTGCTTCTTTTTACTCTTGTAAAGAAGAAAATAACAATTTACCTGACGGTTTATACGCTAAAATCGAAACCAATAAAGGAGAAATTATCGTTCAATTGGATTACGAAAAAGCTCCTATTACAGTCGCTAACTTTGTAACACTAGCAGAAGGTAAAAATGAATTTGTTACCAATGAAAACATCAAAAACCGACCTTTTTATGATGGATTAAAATTTCATCGTGTTATTGAAAATTTCATGATTCAAGGTGGCGATCCCTTGGGAACAGGCTCTGGAGATGCAGGGTATAAATTTAAAGATGAAATCACTGACGCTCGTTTTGATAAAGCTGGTGTTTTAGCCATGGCTAATAATGGTCCTGCAACCAATAGTAGCCAGTTTTTTATCACCCATCTTGAAACGCCTTGGCTTGATGGAAAACATACTATTTTTGGTCATGTTGTTGGTAACGGAATGGAAGCCGTAAACAAAATACTTCAAGATGATTATATGAGTAAAGTAACCATTATTCGAAATGGAGATGCCGCTAAAAAGTTTGACGCAGTAAAAATATTTCACAACTATTTTATTACCGAAGCTGAAAACCAAAAAAAACAAGCTGCAATTGATGCAGAAAACAAACGTATTTTTAATGAAAAGTACAAGACCGTAATTGATGCCAAAGTAAAATACTTTGCTGCATTAAAAGCTAAAGCAACTAAAACAAAATCAGGTTTAGAATATGTTATTACTAAAAAAAGTGGAGGTGCTAAACCGAAAGCCGGAACAGGCATTTTTATCCATTATGCAGGATTCTTGGAAGACGGCACCCTATTTGATAGTAGTATCGAAGGCGTATGTAAATCATTTGGAACCTTTGATTCCAATAGAGCTGCACAAAATGGCTACCAAGCTATTCCGTTTCAAGCGGGTAAAAAAGACGGTATGATTCCTGGTTTCATCGAAGGAATTGAACAACTTTCTTTTGGAGACAAAGCCGTAATTTTTATTCCATCAAAATTAGGATATGGAGAAGCAGGTGCTGGAGGAGTTATACCACCCAACGCCAACATCATTTTTGAAATTGAATTACTAAAAGCACAATAATAGACATTAATAAATTAGATCAAATGAAACTTAAATTTTTAGCATTCTTATTTATAGGAATTGTAAGTGTACAGGCACAGAAATTAAAAAAAGGACTACCAGCAAAAAAACCTGCTATTACGCAAATGGTGAGTACTAAAACAACAGAAGGTATTTTTGCCAATATTGTAACTACTAAAGGAACTATCATAGTCCAATTGGAATACCAAAAAACTCCAGTTACCGTTGCTAATTTTGTAAGCTTAGCAGAAGGTAAAAATCCTTTTGTAACCAATGAAAAATTAAAAGGAAAACCATTTTATGACGGATTAAAATTTCACCGAGTGCTTAAAGATTTCATGATTCAAGGGGGTGATCCTGCTGGAAATGGATCGGGTGGTCCTGGTTATGCTTTCAAAGATGAGTTTACCGATTTGAAACACAACAAAGGGGGAATTCTTTCTATGGCTAATTCAGGTCCCGCTTCTAACGGGAGTCAGTTTTTTATAACTCATAAAGATACTCCTTGGTTAGATGGTGTTCATACTGTTTTTGGACATGTTACCCAAGGAATGGATGTAGTGAATAAAATAGAGCAAAACGACCAAA
>JAGNSF010000049.1 GCA_017988155.1 Flavobacterium sp.
GATGCCGTTTGGCCAGAAAATTGGGTAAGAACTACTCCTGCTTGCGATTATAAAAATTACAAAAACACAACCGCTTGTACCCTAGTAGCCAATCTTCCAGATATTCTAACTGAGAGTGAACAAAACGTGGATTTGCCTGCTGCTTTAGTAGAGAAATGGAAAAAAGAAGGCCGTTACGAACAAGAAGTAAAAGAATTAGATGCTTTCTTTGCCCGAACAGGCTACCCAAGAGCGCCCAAATATTACATCATCAAATGGTTGACAGATTACATCACTGAATATGGAATTGATGGATACCGTGCTGATACAACAAAACATCTTGAAGAAGGTGTTTGGGCCGAATTTAGAAAACAATGCGATTATGCATTTACCAATTGGAAGAAAAACAATCCTGAAAAAGTTCTAGACAGCAATTCGTTTTACACCACAGGTGAAGTATCTGGTTACAACATTAGCGGTGGTTTATACTATGATTTTGGTGACAAAAAAGTGAATTACTTTGCCAATGGATTCAATAGTTTAATCAATTTCGAATTTAAAAATGAAGCTAAAAAAGACTATGAAAGTTTGTTCTCATACTACTCAAATACATTGCAAAAAGAATTAAAAGGTTTTGGCGTACTGAATTATGTTTCGTCACACGATGACTCAACACCTTTTGATGGTAAGAGAGAAAAAACCTTTGAGAGCGCTACAAAATTATTATTAACTCCAGGTACGGCACAAGTTTATTATGGAGATGAATCGGCTAGAAACTTAGTAATTGATGGCACAAAAGGTGATGCTACCTTGCGTTCATTCATGAATTGGGACGATATTAAAAATGACCCATCTACTCAAAAAACACTAGCACACTGGCAAAAATTAGGTCAGTTTAGAAAAAATCATCCATCAGTTGGTGCTGGAGTTCACCAAAAAATAACTGCTAAACCGTATGTATTTAGTCGTCGTTATTCTAAAGAAAATTACAGCGATCAAGTAGTTATTGGATTGGATTTAGCCAAAGGCAAAAAAACAATTTCGACTGGAATTATCTTCCAAAACGGAGCCAAAGTAAAAGATGCTTATTCTGGAAAAGAAACGGTTGTTGTTAATGGAAAAGTAACAATTGATTCGGAATTTGATTTGGTTCTTTTGGAATTGAAAAAATAACATACGTTCAAATTATAGCAACGCCTTTAGCAATAAAGGCGTTTTTTTATGCTTAACTTTGCTTTTTCAAAACAAAAACATGAATCAAAACTTTGATATAATTATTGTAGGCGGTGGTGCTGCTGGATTTTTTTCGGCTATCAACATTGTTGAGCGCAATCCAAAACTCAAAGTGGCAATTCTTGAACGCGGAAAAGAAGTACTTTCTAAAGTTCGCGTTTCTGGCGGCGGACGCTGTAATGTGACCCATGCCTGTTTTGAACCCAACGAATTGGTTAAATTTTACCCAAGAGGCGAAAAAGAATTACGCGGTCCATTTCATCAATTTTGTTCTGGCGACACGATAGAATGGTTTGAAAAACACGGAGTCGAACTGAAAATTGAGGACGATGGCAGAATGTTTCCAGTTTCTAATTCTTCTCAAACTATCATCGATTGTTTTTTAAATGCAAGTCATCAATTAGGCATAACCATTTTAACGGGACAAAGTGTACAATCCATTTTCAATACCGAAGGCTCGGATGGAAATTATTGGAAAATTGAAACTCAAACTGAGACTTACTTAGCTGAAAAACTGATATTAGCTACAGGAAGTAATCCGAAAATATGGGATTTGTTACATACGTTTGGGCACGCCATTGTCACCCCTGTCCCTTCCCTATTTACCTTTAACATCAAAGATTCTAGAATTAAGGAATTACCCGGTATTGCCACCCAAGTTAGCGTCAAAGTTAAGGACACAAAACTCGAGTCAACCGGTCCATTATTGATTACCCACTGGGGAATGAGCGGACCCGCTATTTTAAAATTATCGGCTTGGGGAGCGCGAATTTTACACGATAAAAACTATCAATTTACAATAGAAGTCAACTGGCTTAATGATATTGACACAGCGGAAGCAGAAATGCTTTTGAAAGAGCTCAAACAAGAACATGCCAAAAAAACGGTGGCCAAAAAATCACCTTTGGAACTACAAAATCGTTTGTGGGAAAGTTTAGTTTTATCCTCAGGAATTAGCAACGAAACCAAATGGGCTGACTTATCGAAAATCCAATTGCAAAACTTGGCAAACCAACTCACAAAAGGTCTTTTTCACGTCAATGGCAAAAGCACTTTTAAAGAAGAATTTGTTACCGCTGGCGGAATTGATTTAAAAGAAATCAATTTCAAAACAATGGAAAGCAAATTGCACCCTAACCTTTATTTTGCAGGTGAAATTGTCAATATTGATGCTATAACTGGCGGATTCAACTTCCAAAATGCATGGACCAGTGGCTTTATAGTTGCAAGCGCCATAACTGAATAATTTTATATCCTGTTTCTTATATATTTAATTGTTTTTTTACTTATAATTTAAAATTAACGATTAATAAACTAAAATTAATTTGTTTTACTAAAAAAGGTTTGTAGTTTTACGAAGTAAATTAATTCAATTACCCCCAATCTTACCCAAATGAATACTATTTCTGCCCGCATTAAACTGATCAATAGTTATAGACCATTTATTGATTCTAAAACACAATCTATTGAAAAAAGACTTTTAAAATGTCAATTCGGTTTGTACTTTTCGGGAATTGTATTAATTCTAATTTCAGGATTAGGATTTACAGTTATACTATTGGAAACAATTGGAATACGAGATGTATATGAATGGAATAAAATGGCGTTTTTTATATTCCTATTTATAGGAAGTAGCTATAACTTTAAAAATAATGTTTACCAATATTTACTATTAAAACACGTCCGTTTTTTAAACCAAAATTCTGAAGTATTTGTAGAATATGAAATAAATGAAGAGCTACAAAAGATTATCAGGCAATTAAACCAACCCAACACATCCGTCTTATTAATTACTACAGCTGGGGTATTACTTGTAGGAGCAATAATTAATATAATACTTACTAATCAATTTAGTTATTGGGATTATTTTAAAGTACCTTTTATACTATACAGCCTTTATTTTTTTAACTATTTTTGGAATAAATACAAACAACTGATTCAAAATTTAATTCATGTAGAAATAAATTAACGATTCAACCACCAAATACTAGCTGTTAATACCGATGCAAAACTAACCCAAGCTAAATAAGGCAGCATTAAATAACTAGCCGTTTTGTTGATTTTGGCAAACTGAGAATAGGTTTCGAAAATCATAAGCCATAGCAAAACTACTTCGATTGTTGCCAACATTGGATTGTGCAATCCAAAAAACAAATACGACCAAAGCGCATTCAAAACCAATTGGATGGTAAAAAATTGCAAGGCTTTTGTAACTACTTCTTTATTGGAAGCTATTTGATTCCAAACTAATCCTGCAGCAATTCCCATCATAATGTACAAGGAAGTCCAAACGGGTGCGAAAATCCAATTGGGCGGATTAAAACTAGGTTTTACCAAAGTAGGATACCAAGTGGTTATAGCGGTACGTGTAACCATTCCGGAAACATACCCAACTACCAAACAAATAATGACAACTATTGCAATACGAGAAACTTTGCTCATTTTATTTTTTTTTCAAAATTAATCAAAACTTTTCATGTTCTACAAATAAAGGAATTAGCATTGATTACCAATTTCATTTATATTACCGCAAATTCGCAAATTAAACGAAAAGTAGCACTTGGAATTTTTATCAAAAAATAAAAATTTGCGAATTTGCGGTTATAAAAACCTCATAAATTAGCCATAGAAATCAGTATATTTGCTAAAATTTTTATTTATGGTAACCGCAAACGATTTTATTCCAGCTCCCTATACAAAGTCTGTTGAACAAGGTGTTTTTCAATGGAGTGCGCCAAGTAATATTGCATTGGTAAAGTATTGGGGCAAAAAAGAAAATCAGATTCCAGCGAATCCTTCGGTAAGTTTTACCTTGAATAATTGCAAAACAATTACACAATTGGCTTTCGCCAAAAGACAAAATACCAATTCAAATTTTTCTTTTGACTTACTTTTTGAAGGTAAACCAAAAGAAGATTTCAAACCTAAAATTCAAAAATTCTTTGAACGAATTGAATCGTATATGCCTTTCTTGAAAGACTTTCATTTTACGATTGACACCCAAAATACTTTTCCACACAGTTCAGGAATAGCTTCTTCTGCATCTGGGATGGCGGCTTTAGCTATGAACTTAATGAGCTTGGAAAAGGAATTAAATCCCGCAATGACCGAGGACTATTTTTACCAAAAAGCTTCTTTTTTAGCGCGTTTAGGTTCTGGAAGTGCTTGCCGAAGTGTACAAGGTCAAGTTGTCGTTTGGGGGAAACAAGCTAATATTCCAGGAAGCTCTGATTTTTTTGGAGTTGAATTCCCACACACTATTCATGACAATTTCAAGAACTACCAAGACACAATTTTACTAGTTGATAAAGGTGAAAAACAAGTATCGAGTACTTTGGGGCACGATTTAATGCACAACCATCCTTTTGCCGAAAGGCGATTTGCACAAGCGCATGAAAATTTAGACCAAATGATTTCGATTTTTGAATCAGGAAATGTAGAGCAATTTATAGCAGTAGTGGAGAGCGAAGCCTTGACACTACACGCTATGATGATGACTTCGATGCCGTATTTCATACTTATGAAACCCAATACATTAGAAATTATCAATCGTATTTGGCAATTTAGAAATGAAACTAAAATTCCTGTTTGCTTCACTTTAGATGCAGGTGCCAATGTTCATGTACTCTACCCAAACCAAGTGAAAGAAAAAGTATTGCAATTTATTCAGGGCGAATTAGTTGGCTATTGTCAAAATGGTCAGTATATTTGTGATGAAATCGGAATTGGCAGTCAATTAATTGATTAAACAAAACTATGAAAGGACCTTTATTTTATTCAAAAATATTACTCTTTGGTGAATACGGAATTATCCAAGACTCCAAAGGACTTTCTATTCCTTATAATTTTTATAATGGCGCCCTAAAAAGCGATGAAAATCCTTCTGAAGAAGCTATTTCTTCTAACGGACATTTGAAACGTTTTGTGGCTCATTTGAAAAATTTAGAAATCGAACAACCTGATTTAGTTCAGTTCGATTTAGCTACTTTAGAAGCAGATGTTACTAACGGCATGTACTTCGATTCCAGCATTCCGCAAGGATATGGTGTGGGAAGTAGTGGTGCTTTAGTCGCTGCGATTTACGACAAATATGCCCAAAATAAAATCACCGTTTTAGAAAACTTGACGCGTGAGAAATTATTGGAACTGAAAACTATTTTCTCCCAAATGGAAAGTTTTTTCCACGGAAAAAGTTCAGGTTTAGATCCTTTAAATAGCTATTTAAGCATTCCTATTCTAATCAATTCCAAAGATAATATCGAAGCCACTGGCATCCCAACTCAAAGTCTGGATGGCAAAGGAGCCGTTTTCTTAATCGACTCTGGAATTGTGGGAGAAACTGCTCCAATGGTGAATATTTTTATGGAAAACTTAAAAGATCAAGGTTTCCGTAACATGCTAAAAACACAATTTGTAAAATATACCGATTCTTGTGTAGAGAACTTCTTGGGTGGCGACATGAAATCATTGTTTGCCAATACAAAAAAATTATCAAAAGTAGTTTTGAGTCATTTCAAACCAATGATCCCGGAAGAATTCCATGCGATTTGGCAAAAAGGAATTGACACCAACGATTACTACTTAAAATTGTGTGGTTCTGGTGGAGGCGGTTACATCTTGGGTTTTACCGAAGATTTAGAACGCGCCAAAACTTCTTTAAAAGACTACAAATTAGAAGTGGTGTACCAATTTTAATTACAATCATTTAACAACCTTATAATGCTAAGCAAAGCGAACAAATTGGTGATTAAGAAAATTATCAGCTTGTTCTCTGTGGTAAGAGGCTATAATATTCCCATTATCATTCTGGCTCAGTATTTATCAGCTATATTTATTTTAGCTCCTGAAAAAAGAGCATTAAATGTACTTTTTGATTTCCATTTATTTATTTTAGTATTTGCCTCTTCATTAGCTATTGCTTCGGGCTATATTATTAATAATTTTTACGATAGTCGTAAGGATTTAATTAATCGCCCCAACAAATCGATGTTGGATCGATTTGTAAGTCAAAAGACAAAATTAAGCGTCTATTTTTCACTCAATTTCATTGTAGCTTTAATGGCATTGTTTGTTTCTTGGCGCGCTTTTTTATTCTTTTCAGTTTATATTTTCTTGATCTGGTTCTATTCTCACAAAATCAAAAAGCAACCACTAATTGGTAATTTAATGTCGGCTTTTTTAGCGGTTTTACCTTTTTTTGCGATCCTTTTGTATTATTACAACCAAATCCCATTTGAAAAAATTGAAAACTACAGCAGTCAATTGGCAGTCATTTTTGCACACGCAAGCTTCCTGTTTTTATTGTTGCTCATTCGAGAAATGATCAAAGATTTAGAAAACCTAAAAGGCGATTTGGCTAATAATTACAAAACCATTCCTATAGTTTACGGAGAAAATACTGCTAAAAAAATTATAACAGCCTTGGCATTTTGCACTGTGATTCCAGTCTATATTTTAATTGAAATTTATGATGTAGGTTATATGGATATTTACTTTTACGGTTGCTTAATCGTCTTGATTTTCTTTTTGTTATCCTTACAAAAAGCAAGCAGTAAAGACGCATTTCTAAAATTGCATAACCTGCTTAAATTTTTAATTGTAGCAGGTGTTTTTTGCATTGTACTTATTAATCCTGAAGTGCTGTGGCACGGAAAACGACTGTTACAACTCCCATAAAAGTAGCATATCGTGTGATTTCAACTCTTTGATTCTATAATCGTTTCTGAAGAATTTAAATACTATCTTTGCAGTCTCAAGGACAACTTAGTCCGAATGCAGCAATAAATTACAATTATTATGAGTACTACCAGAGGAGGCGGAAGAACCAATAGTTCTAGACCGAGTTCAAATAAGCCGAAGCCAGCGATGCAAAAGCGTGCGCAGGGTCCTAAAAAGGCTAAAATCAATACCAAAGCAGCCGAAGTGGAAGCTAATAAAGTGGTTAAAAAACCCAATCAAGCGCCAAAAAGAGCCAAAGCAGCTGACGAAATTCGTTTGAATAAATACATTTCCAATTCAGGCGTTTGTTCGCGTCGTGATGCGGATATTTACATCCAATCAGGAAACGTAAAAGTAAATGGCGTTCCTGTTACTGAAATGGGGTATTTAGTAAAAATTACCGATACAGTTAATTTTGACGGGGTGCTTTTGACTCCAGAGAAAAAAGAATACATCTTGTTGAACAAACCTAAAAATTTCACTACAGCTTTAGACGAAGGTCAAGAGTTTCGTAATGTTTTAGAATTAGTTCGCGGGGCAACTACAGCAAAAATTGGAGCGGTAGGTAGAATGGACAAAAATACAACCGGATTATTATTGTTTACTAATGATACCGATATGATTAGAAAGTTTACTTTACCTAATCAAAAGTCATCAAAAATATACCAAGTTTCCTTAGATAAAAACTTGAAATACGAAGATTTAGAAAAAATAAGCAAAGGTTTAGTTTTAGATGGACACCGCGTATTTGTTGAAGAAGTAAGTTATATCGACAACGAACCTAAAAGTGAAATCGGTTTAAAATTACGTTCTTCAAATGTAAAGGTGGTACGTTCTATTTTTGAGCACTTTGATTACAATGTATTGCGTATTGACCGTGTAGCTTTTGCTGGTTTAACCAAAAAGAATTTACCACGAGGCAATTGGAGAATGCTTACGGAACAAGAAATTATTAATTTGAAAAACGTTTAAGTTTTCAAATCTATTTCATAAAAAAACCTGCAAATTACTTTGCAGGTTTTTTGTTTTTAGATACTATCAAAAAACGGACTCTCGAGTAGTCAAATTTTTAGCCACGGATTATTGAAAATTGGTGACAATCTGTGCATTTCGTGTTTTGATTATTATCCTTTTATCTTTTTAAGAGGCGTTTCTTCTTTTTGATCCAAACCTCTTTTTCTCAATAAAGGCTCGATACTTGGCTCAGCCCCACGGAAACGTTTGTACAATACCATTGGATCTTCTGTACCTCCTTTTTCCAACACATTTTTACGGAAAGACTTCGCTTTTTCTGGATTGAAAAGTGAAGTGATTTTAAACGCTTCAAACGCATCTGTATCTAATACTCCAGACCAGATATAGCTATAATATCCTGAAGAATATCCGCCTGAGAAAATATGACTGAAATAGGTACTTCTGTATCTTGGAATAATCGATTCAATCAAGCCAATTTTGTTCATCGCTTGTTTTTCAAAAGTATTGGCGTCAATAGTGATATCTTTAGTTTGTGAATGGTACGCCAAATCCAATAAAGAAGCCGCTAAATATTCGGTAGTTCCAAAACCTTGATCAAACGTACCTGCTTTTTTCAATTTCGCAATTAAAGCATCAGGAATGACTGCTCCCGTTTGATAATGTTTAGCAAACATTTTCAACACTTCATCTTCTGCAGCCCAGTTTTCCATAATTTGCGAAGGCAATTCGACAAAATCTCTTGGCACACTTGTTCCTGCTAAACTTTTGTAAGTTACATTAGACAACAATCCGTGTAGCGCATGTCCAAACTCATGAAAAAGCGTACTTACCTCGTCAAAAGTTAACAACGCAGGTTTTGTTTCTGTTGGTTTAGTAAAATTACATACAATAGAAATTACCGGTGCTTTACGAACACCATTCTCGGTTTTTTGCGCTCTATATGACGTCATCCAAGCTCCACCTCTTTTCGATTCGCGTGGGTGGAAATCAGTATAAAGTACACCAACATGTGTTCCGTCAGCTTCAAGAACTTCAAAAGCAGTTACTGCTTCGTGGTACTTTGGAATGTCTTTTAATTCTTTAAATTGCAATCCGTATAATTTTTGAGCTACTTGGAAAGCACCATTTCTTACATTTTCTAAACTAAAATACGGACTCAATTCTTGCTCGTCTAAATCAAAACGTTCTTTTCTAATTTTCTCTGTATAATACCTCCAATCGTAAGGTTGTACTGCTTCTTTGATTCCGTCTTTAGCCATCATTTTTTGAATGTCGGCAGCTTCCACTTTGGCTTTTTCTAAAGCGGGCTTCCACAAATCATTCAATAATTTATTGACATTTTCTGGCGTTTTAGCCATCGATTCTTCCAAAACATAATTAGAATGTGAAGCATAGCCTAACAAACGGGCTTTTTGACCACGAAGATTTGCTAACTGAATAGCGTTTGCTTTATTATCCATTTCATCATCGTGATTGGCACGAGTTTGATAAGCGTTCCAAATCTCTTGACGCAATTTTCTGTTAGCACTATACTGTAAGAAAGGCATAACGCTTGAATTGGCTAGAGTAAACACCCAGCTTCCTGCTTTTCCTTTCGCTTTTGCATCTGCAGCAGCAGCATCAATGACACTTTGAGGAAGTCCTGCTAAATCTTTTTTATCGGTAATTACTAATTGGTATTTATTAGTCTCTGCCAAAATATTTTGACCGTATTTCAAACTCA
>JAGNSF010000238.1 GCA_017988155.1 Flavobacterium sp.
TTTTTTTGTAGCATTAAATCAATATAATTATTGATCGACAAGTAAAATATCTTTCTACTATTTTCAATTATTTAAAAAAAGAACCGAAAGCTTGTGAAAATGCCGCAAACTTTGCGAAATTTGCGCACAAGAAAATACAACCATGGCAAAAATACTTACCGGTGTTCAAAGTACAGGAACGCCCCATTTAGGAAACTTATTAGGCGCAATCATTCCTGCAATTGAATTGTCTAACAATCCAGCAAACGAATCGTTTCTTTTCATTGCTGATTTGCATTCGGTTACCCAAATAAAAAACGGCGAAACTTTGCGTGCTAATACTTACAGTACAGCAGCGGCTTGGTTAGCTTGTGGATTAAATGTGGACAAGGTGGTGTTTTATAGACAGTCGGATGTGCCTCAAACCGCTGAATTGTCTTGGTATTTGAGTTGTTTTTTTCCATTCCAACGTTTGACTTTGGCGCACTCTTTCAAAGACAAATCGGATCGTTTAGACGATGTGAACGCAGGATTGTTTTCGTATCCTATGTTAATGGCAGCCGACATTTTATTGTATGATGCCGAGTTTGTTCCTGTGGGAAAAGACCAATTGCAACACTTGGAAATCACGCGTGATGTGGCTTCTCGTTTCAACCACCAAATGGGCGAAACCTTTGTTATTCCTGAAGCCAAAATCCAAGAAGACAGTATGCTTATTCCGGGTACCAATGGTGGAAAAATGAGTAAATCGGCCAATAATGTCATCAATATTTTCTTAGACGACAAAGCCTTGCGTAAGCAAATTATGAGTATAGAAACCGACAGCACACCGCTGGAAGATCCTAAAAATCCTGATACTTGCAACGCCTTTGCTATATACAAACTCTTAGCTTCTGAAAGTGAAATCGAAACCATGAAAGCCAATTATTTAGGCGGGAATTATGGTTACGGTCACGCCAAACAAGCTTTGTTTGAACTGATTGTAGAAAAATTCAAAAACGAAAGAGCACAATACAATTACTACATAAACAACCTTACTGAAGTAGATGAATTACTTCGAAAAGGCGCTCAAAAAGCTAGCGATGTAGCGAATGGTGTTTTGGCAAAAGTGAGAGCAAAACTGGGTTTCGAAAATTAATTTTTGCCACGAAGACGCTAGGGCGCTAAGTTATTTAGACTATAAGAAATTACGGTTTTTTTGATTTCTCAAATTTCTTGAATCTGCGTTAGAAATCGTATATCTAATATCGTAAATCATACCTCAAATTGCCTCAAACAACTTCCCAGGCAAAGGTCGAATCACACCTTTCAATTCCATATTTAATAAGATTCCTGAAATTTTATAAATAGGAAAATCACAATGCAACGCAATAATATCAAGTAATTCTTTACCTGACTGCAGCAGGTAATCATAGATTTTTTTTTCGTCCTCGTCCAAAGCAACAAACAACTGCTTTTGAACAGGTTTCACGGCTTTTTCTACATCCCAATTGAGCATATAAATCAAATCAGCGGCACTGGTTAACACATTGGCTTTTTGGGTTTTAATCAACGTATTGCATCCTTGACTGTACTTGTCGGTCACTCTTCCCGGAACTGCAAACACATCTCGGTTGTACTCATTGGCCATATTCGCCGTAATCAAGGACCCTCCGCGCTCTGCCGATTCGATCACAATTGTAGCCTCGGTCATTCCTGCTACAATTCGATTTCTTCTCACAAAATTCTCTTTATCCGGATTGGATGAACTCCAAAACTCAGTCATAAAACCACCGTTTTCTTCCATTCTAGCGACATGTTTTTTATGGGCTTTCGGGTAAATTTGATTCAATCCATGAGCTACGACGCCGATGGTTTGTAGGTTATTTTCCATAGCTAATTGGTGCGCAACAATATCGACTCCATAAGCAAAACCGCTCACAATAACGGGGTTCAAGGGCGCTAACTCTTCAATGAATTTGCGGCAAAATTCCAATCCATACGAAGTAATTTGACGCGTACCCACAATGCTAATCATTTTCTGGTTTTTTAAATCGATGTTACCTGAACTAAACAAGAAGAGCGGACTATCAAAACAATGTTTCAGCCGCTCCGGATAATCGGGATCTTGAAATGTGTTGACGGTAATGGAATTGGTAGCGATAAATTGCATTTCGCGTTCCGCTTTTGCAAAAACAGAAGGATCTTTAATGTTTTTCAAAAGTACATTTCCTATTCCGTCAATAGAAGCTAATTGAGATGACTTGGCTTTGAAAACTGCTTCGGAGTTGCCAAAATAGGACAGCAATTTTTTGGCTACAATATCGCCAACACCTTCAACGCGTTGCAGGGCTAGCAAGTAAAATAATTCTTGATCGTTCATTTGGGGGCAAATTTGGAATCTAAAAGTAAGAATAATGTCTGAAATGCACTTCTTGCACACTAAAAATTAATGCTAAAAATTCATATTCTCAATTTTTCAATCAATCCGAATCTTATTAACTAATTGAAAAAGAAATAAGTGTAAAAATAATTCCAATTGTTAATAAAAATTGTGAATAAAATTTTGATAACTATTTTCGTTGCCTAACTTTGTTACTATGAAAATCGAAAATTACATCGCGCAACTTTTGTACCGTTACCAATGTGTAACTGTACCTGGTTTTGGTGCCTTTTTAACCGAAATCCAATCCGCTCAATTAGTGGAAAGTTCCCATTCGTTTTTTCCCCCTAAAAAATTGATCTCTTTTAATTCGTATTTAAAAAATAATGATGGCTTATTGGCTAATCATATTGCACAGACTGAAAAAACCTCTTATGAATATGCGGTTAGCGC
>JAGNSF010000239.1 GCA_017988155.1 Flavobacterium sp.
CAATAGCTGCATATTCCGCAGTCAGCATCAGATTTTTCACCAAAGTACTCTAAAATCAATCGATTCTTACAGGTTTGTTTCTCTTTTGTATAATGTAAAACAGATTGTAGTTGCTCTTTTTTGAGTTGGTTTTGTCTTTCTAAATATTTAGCAACTCGATTAATGGTACGTTCGTCTTCGCGAATTTCGTTAAAGAGTATCGAGGCATCATTGTTTTTTGCATGGTATTCAATAATGTCTTTTTCTTTTAATTTCTGTAAAACAGCTTGTACTTCAGTTGGTTTATGATTTGATTTTTTAGCAATAAAATCCAGATTAAAAGCCGTTTGCATTTCATAAATACCAGGATACGCTCTTAAAATGGTTAAGATGATTTCCTCGTCATTCGGATTCAAACTAATATAACGAATGACTTCTTTCGAAGGAATTAAAAATTGCATACTGATTTTCTCCGAAAATTCTTGAGACAAACTAATAATGCCTTGTCTATCTAAAAACTGAATAGCATTGTAAGTTTTTAAAGTAGTGAAATTGTATTTTAAGCAAAAATGATTCAGGTTGAAAGCAAATTGTTCGTTGATGCCTTCTCCATATGCAATTTGAAAATAGTTACACAATTTGATGAAAACCGAATTTATAAAAGGCTTATCGGGTAAATTCGACAAAAACTGATTTTCGGCTTGTAAGGCATCTGAAGGACTAGTTAATAAAACTGCAAATGCTTTTTCTCCGTTTCGTCCGGCGCGACCTGATTCTTGGTAATAATTTTCGATATTATCAGGCAATTGAATGTGGATTACTGTCTTTACATTGGCTTTGTCAATCCCCATTCCAAACGCATTAGTAGCTACAATTACTTGAGCATCTTCTTGCATCCACAGCGCCATGTTTTTGTCTTTTTCCTTTGGCGAAAGCCCACCATGATAATAAGTAGATTTGAATCCTAAAGATTGAAGTTGGTTGGAAATATCAATGCACGAGCGTCGGTTGCGAACATATATAATTGAAGGTTCTGGATTCTTTTTGAGTATTTGCTCTATTTTGTACAATTTGTCCTCAGCTTCAATTACCATATAGGCAATGTTGTCTCTTGCAAAAGATTTTTGAAAGACAGTCGGATTTTGTAATCCGGTTTCCGTAATAATATCCGCTTTAACTCTTGGCGTTGCTGTGGCAGTTAGGGCTAAAAATGGAACTTTTTGAAAGTGTTTCTTTAAATCGGAAATTTTTAAATAAGCCGGTCTAAAATCATGTCCCCATTGCGAAACACAGTGCGCTTCGTCAATAGCAATAAGATTGATGGGTAGATTTTTTATTCGGTCCAAAATCCAATCCGACTGTAAACGCTCTGGAGATAAATAGAGGAATTTGTAATTTCCAAACTGACAATTGTCTAATAAATCAATCATTTCTTCAGAACGGATTCCGCCAGTTAAAGCAATGGCTTTAATATTGCGTGCTTGCAAATTGGCGACTTGGTCTTTCATTAAAGCCACTAATGGAGAAATAACCAAACAAATACCTTCTTGCATTAGAGCAGGAACTTGAAAGCAAATGGATTTACCACCACCTGTTGGCAGTATAGCCAAAGTGTCCTTGCCGCTCACAACAGAATCGATGATTTCGTTTTGTAGCGATCGGAACTGATCGTGTTTCCAATATTTCTGAAGAATAGCTAGTGCTGTTTGCATCGATTTCAGGGCGCTACTTTAGGTTTTCAATACAAAAGTGAATCACTTTTACATTGCGTTATTTTAGTTTGAAATTTTATCTAAGATAAAAAGAATTCTTTTATCTACGCTATCTTTAGGAACTTCAATCAGTTCGTATCCGTATTTTTGATAAGTTTCTACTAAATGATCATGGATCAATTGCGCCTGTTCAAAATTTTCATAACGCTCTTGGTCACTTACATAAATGTCTTCCCAAGGAGGTAAAATAAATATTTTCGAGTAAATATGTTCTTTGCAAGCTGCATCAAAAAAAGCAGGATAACTATCGCCAATGTAGTGCATGTAAGCTAAAACGTCAGGAATGCCTCGGTCTAAAAACACAATATTGTCTTGTTCTTGATGAGCGTCAAGGAATTGTTTTTTTCTTCCTTCTAATAATAGTTCGCTAAAAAGAAGGGGTTTTTCTAAGAATAATTGTTCAATTCCTTGTTTTTGTGCTTCGGCAGTGACCTGTCTAGAAATCTCAGGATAACAACAATATCCATTTTGGACTAATCCGTCTATGATAGTCGTCTTTCCTGTTCCAGGCCCTCCAATAATTACAATGATTTCTTTTTGCACTTTTTGTAAATATGTCGCAAATTTACCTAAAGTATTTGGGATTTTAAAAATTAATCCTGTAGATAATTAGCATTCGTTCCAAAAAACAACTTGAAATTCTAAAATCTAAAATCAATACCTTATATTTGCGTTAATTTTAAGTTTACTAATGGACCAAGAGAAAGAAAATAAAACAGCTGAATTTTACGAGAGACTAAAAGTAGAATTGGATATGAGTAATACATGGCCAGCAGAATATCTCTTTAAATTTATTGTTCCTTCGATTGCTGATAATGTAGAACGTGTGGAAAGTGCTTTTGATTGTATGGGTGCTGTGATTAAAACTACAAAATCCAAAACAGGTAAATTTACCAGCGTGTCGGTAGATGTTCAAATGAAAGACGCCCAAGAAATAATTGATAAATACATCGAAGTTTCGGTAATAGAAGGTATCGTTTCCTTATAAAATATGAATTCAAAATATACTAAAGAAAATGCTAATGATGT
>JAGNSF010000240.1 GCA_017988155.1 Flavobacterium sp.
GAAGTATTGCAGTTAAAAACAGAGCTGTTTTTGAACAATGGATAGCTGAATACGGTTCGGATAAAATCATTTTAGGTGCCGATGCAAATAATGAAAAAGTGGCGGTTTCAGGTTGGTTAGAAGACTCAAATGAAGACTTAGTGCCATTCATTCAAGACTACCAAAGCAAAGGAATTGAGTATGTCATTTGTACAGATATTGCCAAAGACGGCATGCTGGCTGGACCAAGTTTTGATTTGTATGCTAAAATTTTGGCTACAGCCAAAGGAATCAAATTAATTGCCTCTGGTGGAATTTCTACTTTTGATGAATTACCACAATTAGCCGAATTAGGTTGTGAAGGGACTATTATTGGGAAAGCGATTTACGAAGGAAGGATTTCGTTGAAACAATTGGAAAACTATATTTTAGAAACTAAATAATTAAACAATTGTTCAATTTATAAATTAATCAATTGTTACATTAATACTATGCTTACAAAAAGAATCATTCCTTGTTTGGATATCAAAAACGGAAGAACTGTCAAAGGGGTCAATTTTGTGGACTTACGCGATGCAGGAGATCCTGTAGAATTGGCTAAAATCTATTCAGATGAAGGAGCGGATGAATTGGTTTTCTTAGATATTTCAGCTACAGAAGAACGCCGTAAAACCTTAATTGATTTGGTGCGTAAAGTAGCCGCAACGATTAATATTCCGTTTACTGTTGGTGGTGGAATCGCATCAGTTGAAGATGTAGAAATATTGTTACAAAACGGTGCCGATAAAGTATCTATCAATTCTTCAGCGGTAAAAAACCCACAATTGATTACGGATATCGCTCAGAAATTTGGTAGTCAATGCGTTGTTGTAGCTATTGATGCCAAACAAATTGATGGAGAATGGATGGTGCATTTAGTAGGTGGTAAAGTGCCTACAGATATTAAACTTTTCGATTGGGCGAAAGAAGTAGCCACGCGTGGTGCAGGAGAAATCTTGTTTACCTCAATGGATCATGACGGAACCAAAAATGGATTTGCGAACGAAGCTTTGGCTGCACTGTCGCTATTGGTAAATATTCCTATTATTGCTTCAGGTGGAGCTGGGAATATGCAACATTTTATAGATACCTTTGTCGAAGGAAAATCAGATGCCGCATTAGCAGCCAGTGTTTTCCATTTCAAAGAAATTGAAATTAAGACCTTAAAAAAAGAATTACAAAATAATCATATTGAAGTTAGAATTTAATTTGTCCAAATTCAAAACTCATAATTTATCATTACACCCATGAACATCGATTTCTCAAAAAGCGCCCACGGATTAATTCCAGCCATTATTCAAGATAGCGAAACCAAAGCCGTTTTAATGTTGGGCTATATGAACGAAGAGGCTTTCGCCAAAACACAAGAAACAAAAAAAGTAACCTTTTATAGTCGATCTAAACAACGCCTTTGGACCAAAGGAGAAGAAAGTGGTAACTTCTTAAACTTAGTAAGTATCAAGAACGATTGTGACAATGATACGCTACTGATTCAAGTACAGCCTGTTGGCCCAACTTGCCATAACGGAACTGATACCTGTTGGGCTGAAGAAAACCAACCAAATTATGGTTTTATTTCAACTTTGGAACAAACCATCAAAACCCGTCGTGACAATGCCGATGCTGAAAAAAGTTATGTAGCTTCTTTGTTTGAAAAAGGAATCAATAAAATAGCTCAAAAAGTAGGCGAGGAAGCAGTTGAAGTCGTAATCGAAGCGAAAGATGACAATGATGATTTGTTCTTAAGCGAGAGTGCTGATTTACTTTTCCACTATCTTATTTTATTGCAAGCCAAAGGTTTTCAACTCAATGATGTCATTGAAGTTTTGAAAAGTAGACAGAAATAAATTTATTTCAATTTCATAATTCTAAACCCAATAGATTGAATTCTATTGGGTTTTGTTTTAATTATAAATAAAATCATTTACATTTACTTCTCTATTTAATTGAAGAAAATGATTTTTACACGCCCTAAATTTACTTACCAATTAGCGGTAATTATTTCACTAATTACGCTTTCTAGTTATTCTCAAACTAAAACCTATTCCATTGCTTTTGGTTCTTGTGACAATCAAAGACTCAAAAACGAATTATGGAAATCCATTGATGAGAACCATCCTGTAGCATGGATTTGGGGTGGCGACGATGTCTATTCAGATACCGAAGACATGAATGAGCTTAAAGAAAATTATGCCATTCAGAAAAATGATAGCGATTATTTACAGTTCATAGCCAACAAACAAATTTTAGGAACTTGGGACGATCATGATTACGGTATGAATGATGGAGGAGAGGAATACCCGTATAAAAGAGAAAGTCAGCAACTATTATTGGATTTCTTAGGGACAGTAAAAGACGCTCCAGAGCGTTTTAGAGACGGAGTTTATAATTCTAAAGTTATTAATTTTGATGGAAACAAAGTCAAAATAATTGTTCTAGACACTCGATTCTTTAGAACTGCTGTTACAAAAGCGGTGAATTCAAAAAAACGTTTACAACCCAATCCGTATGGTCAAGGATCTATTTTAGGTGAAGCCCAATGGAAATGGTTAGAAGAAGAACTCTCTACATCTGACGCCCAATTTAACGTGATTGTGAGTAGTATTCAATTTTTGTCTGACAAACACGGATTTGAATGTTGGGGAAATTTTCCGCATGAAATTGATCAATTGGAAAAACTAATTGTAGCATCGAAAGCGAAAGGAACTTTCATTATATCGGGTGACAGACATATTGCCACTTTTTCTTCTAAAA
>JAGNSF010000241.1 GCA_017988155.1 Flavobacterium sp.
AGTATCGGGATTACAGCACCTATCTTATTAATGCTTTGCCGTTTTGGACAGGGTGTTGGTCTTGGAGGCGAGTGGGGAGGAGCTGTATTGTTAGCTATTGAAAATGCGCCACCACACAAGCGTGCTTGGTATGGGATGTTTCCTCAATTGGGTGCGCCAATCGGTTTAGTCCTTTCGGGAGGAACCTTTTTGCTATTGACTAATTCTATGAGTTCTCAAGATTTTTTGGAGTATGGATGGAGAATTCCTTTTATTGCTAGTTCGTTATTAGTTTTGGTTGGCTTTTATATTCGTTTAAAAATTACGGAGACCGCTGCCTTTGAAACTGCCAAAAAAGAGCAAGAAGAAGTGAAGCTACCTTTTGTAACTTTGTTGAAGTCCTATCGAAAAGAACTGCTATTCGGAACCTTTGCTGCAGTAACTACTTTTGTGGTTTTCTATTTAATGACCGTTTTTATGTTGAATTGGAATACGAAAGAATTGCATTTTTCAAATAAAGAAGCGCTTTTAATTCAGTTGTTTTCAGTATTGTTTTTTGCGGGTTTCATTCCCATTTCTGCTATAATTGCAGATAAGATAGGACGAAGAAAGATGCTAATTTATGCTTCATTAGCGATTGCTGTTTTTGGTTTGTTCTTTTCTCAATTTTTAAATTCAGGAAGTACAGTTTTGGTAACTTTATTTTTGTGTTTAGGAATGGCATTAATGGGATTCACATATGGTCCAATTGGTACTTTTCTTTCAGAATTGTTTCCAACAACTGTTCGGTATTCAGGAGCATCTTTAACTTTTAATCTAGCGGGCATTATTGGGGCTGCATTTGCTCCCATGATTGCTATATGGATTGCTACTAACTATGGTTTGGACTTTGTAGGATATTATCTTTCTGCTGCGGCCATTATCTCAGTGATTTCTCTTTTGGTAATTAGTAAAAAAGAACATCAGTTTTAATGTAAAGACACAATATTAAACGATATTTGTTCTCCAAAATAATTTCCTTGAAAACAAAACTATTCCTTGTTACGCCACCGTTTACACAACTGAATACTCCGTATCCAGCAACGGCTTATATTAAAGGTTTTTTAAACACCAAAAATATAGCGTCAGAACAAGCTGATTTAGGAATAGAAGTCATTTTAGCTTTGTTTTCAAAAAAAGGATTACAAGATCTGTTTCAAGTTTTCAATTCTAAATTTCGTGAAAATTATTCAGAAAATGCGAAACGTATTTTTGCATTGCAGGAAGAATATATAAAGACAATTGATTCGGTTATTGCTTTCTTACAAGGAAAAAATCCCACTTTGGCACTCCAAATTTGCCAAGAAGATTTTCTACCTGAAGCCTCACGATTTGAACAGCTAGAAGAATTGGATTGGGCTTTTGGTACCATGGGAACCCAAGACAAAGCCAAACATTTAGCGACCTTGTATCTTGAAGACATTTCGGATTTTATTGTAGAATGTGTAGATTCTAATTTTGGATTCAGTCGCTATGCGGAACGTTTAGGGCGATCTGCCAATTCGTTTGATGAATTGTACCAAGCATTACAACAAGAACCTACTTATATAGATGCTATTTTGCTTTCGATTTTGGCAGCAAAAATAGAAACAATTCAACCTTCTGTATTTTTAATTTCAGTTCCTTTTCCTGGGAATTTATATGCTGCTTTTCGCTCGGCACAATGGTTGAAAAAGTTTCATCCAACAATCAAAATCTTGATGGGCGGTGGATTTGCCAATACCGAATTGCGTTCCCTTTCAGACGAACGGGTTTTTGAATTTTTCGATTTTATTTCTTTGGATGATGGCGAATTGCCGCTTGAATTGATAATTGAGAATATAGAATCAGGACTAAATTCTGAATTCAAACGTACTTTTTTGTTGGAAAATGGGAAGGTGGTCTATAAAAATAACTCTTCTCGCCACGACTACAAACAAGCTCAAGTAGGAACACCGGATTATTCAGATTTACTTTTGGATAAATACATTTCGGTAATTGAAATTGTGAATCCAATGCACCGAATGTGGAGCGATGGACGCTGGAATAAACTCACCATGGCGCATGGTTGCTATTGGGGTAAATGTACTTTTTGTGATATTTCTCTAGATTATATTAAATTATACGAACCTATTGCTGCCGGAATTTTGTGCGATCGAATGGAAGAAATGATTGCTCAAACGGGTCAGACAGGTTTTCATTTTGTGGACGAAGCAGCGCCACCAGCTTTAATGCGAGAGCTTGCCTTAGAAATTTTGCGCCGTAAATTAGCGGTGACTTGGTGGACTAATATTCGTTTTGAGAAAAGTTTTACCAAAGATTTGTGTTTGTTGTTAAAAGCTTCGGGTTGTATTGCCGTTTCGGGTGGACTCGAAGTAGCCTCAGACCGATTATTACAATTAATTGACAAAGGAGTAACAGTAGAGCAAGTCGCTAAAGTAACGCGCAATTTTACCGAAGCAGGAGTTATGGTTCATGCCTATTTAATGTATGGTTATCCTACGCAAACTATTCAAGAAACGGTAGATAGTTTAGAAATGGTTCGCCAATTGTTTGAAGCTGGTGTATTGCAATCTGGTTTTTGGCACCAATTTGCCATGACAGCACACAGCCCTGTAGGAATGCATCCGGAAAAATTTGGTGTAACTAAAGAAACAGATCTAATTGGCACTTTTGCTAATAATGACCTCAATTATATAGACAGTACAGGAATTGACCATGACCAATTTAGTTTTGGCTTAAAGAAATCCTTATTCAACTTTATGCACG
>JAGNSF010000051.1:0-5718 GCA_017988155.1 Flavobacterium sp.
AATAATTCGGCTCTTTCTGTCCACTCTGCCATACTATTTTTGTTTATTGGGTTATTTGATTATTTGGTTATTTGTTGTTATCCAAAAACCTTTCTAAAATTAGTATTCACTATTTCTTGTATTTGAGTTATTGATAGCCCTTTATATTGTGCAGCTAGCTCATACACTTCTTGAATCGTTTGTTCGTCTGTATCGGTTTCCAAAAAAAATAGGTCGTTGGGCATAGCACAAAAAACAGATTCTAATTGGGGCATTCGCAATAAATATTTTCCAAAGGAAATATAACAACCATTTGCTAGTAATTCCTTGGCTACGGATTCATTTCTAGAAAATCCATGTATGAGAAAAGGAACCGAAATTTTCAATCGCTTTTTAATCGCAATCAACTCCTGAAAAGCCGCAACACAATGAATCACAACTGGTTTTTGATACTCTTCAGCCAAAAGCAATTGACGTTCAAAAACGGCTTGCTGTATTTCAAACGGAATTTCAATTCGCTTGTCTAATCCGCATTCGCCCACTGCCAAACAATTATTCTCTTTTAATTTACTTTCCATTATAGCCAAATCACTTTCGATGCGATCTTCCACAATAAACCAAGGGTGAATCCCAATAGAATAGTTAGGAATTACATCATTAAATTCTTGAGGATATTGATTTACTAACTCAACCACATCTGATTGATTGCTATACGAATGCGTATGTAAATTAAAGTACTGCATTAATCATGAAACTTTTTAACACCTGCGCGAATTTCAATTTTTAAATCATTTTCTAAAGGCACTTTGGGACACGAATATTTAGGATTATAAGCACAATAGGGATTGTAGGAAGTATTGAAATCAATCACAATAGTGTCTCCTTGCGGAATTTTCATATCAATGTATTTTCCGCCAATATAACTTTCGTTTCCGCAAGTCAAATCAGAAAAAGGCAAAAACAAATAGTCTTTGTATTGCTCCTTTTTAGATAATTCTATATTTCTGTAGATATTTAATTTTAAAAACTGACCGTCTATACTAAAATGCGCTTCTCCGTATTTTATATAAACGGGTTTTCTATCCGTAGACGTTTTCATTTCAAAAGGTTGCTCTTTCTCAGTACGGATGAATTTAGCCACCACATAGAACATCTCATTAGCAGGATAAAAATCTAAAGTTTGAAACGTTTTTAAATCTTCGGGTAAAAGCGGACTCGTTTTAGCATCGGCATATTCGGCATTCAATTCCTTTTGGAATTTTTCTACACTAGCCAAATCAAATTGGGCTTGGGCAAAGCCAAAACCAAATTGCATCATCATTAATAAAGCAACTACCTTCTTCATCTGAAAATTATTTCAGCAAAAATACTACAATCCAATAGAAAACAAAGCGAATTCAAAGCAAAAGGAATTTATTTCGCCAACATCGAATCTATACTCAATCACTAGCAAAAAAGTTGGTACCTTTGCTACTCAAAACAAAGTATGATTCAGTCAGGATTTCAACGATACATCAACAACTTTAGAGGCTTTCGAAGAGAGGTTTGGATTTTGGCGTTGATTACCTTTATCAATCGTGCAGGGACAATGGTATTGCCATTTTTATCCAAATACCTTAAAGAAGACTTACTCCTATCCTATTCACAAGTAGGTTGGATTATGGTTTGTTTTGGTTTTGGGTCGATGTTAGGATCTTGGGTAGGTGGAAAATTATCCGACAAAATTGGGTTTTACAAAATCATGATTTTTAGTTTGTTTACTAGCGGTGTGTTATTCTTTTTCTTGCAATACGTCACTTCTTTTTGGGCATTGTGCGTCAGTATGTTTACCATTATGGTGATTGCTGATATGTTTCGTCCCGCCATGTTTGTATCATTAGGCACTTATTCCAAACCCGAAAATCGAACGCGGGCTTTAACCTTAGTTAGATTAGCCGTCAATCTTGGTTTTGCCGCTGGACCCGCCTTAGGTGGTTTGATTATTTTAAGCCAAGGCTACCAAGCCTTATTCTGGGTGGATGGAAGTTCTTGTATTATTGCCATTGTTCTTTTTGCAGTATTGGTAAAAGAAAAGAAAGTTCCTGAAGATTTAATTGCTAAAAAAGAAGCCGAAGCACAACGCCAATCGGTGTTTAAAGACAAAATATTTTGGATTTTCTTATTCGTTTGTTTCATAACAGCGGTTTTATTCTTTCAATTATTTACTACGCTACCGCTCTATCACAGCGAACATTTTGGCTTAACCGAATTTCAAAGCGGACTAATTTTGTCATTCAACGGAATTCTTATTTTCTTTCTAGAAATGCCCATCGTTAGCTATTGCCAACGCAAAGAGATTAGTAAACTCAAGATTATTTTGTGGGGAAGCATACTAATGGCAATTAGTTTTTATGTATTGCTATTGAATGCCTGGGCAGGGATCTTAATTGTGAGTTTACTCTTCATTACTTTTGGTGAAATGTTTATTTTCCCCTTCTCCAATTCTTTTGCATTGAGTCGTGCTCCCAAAGGCCACGAAGGCCGTTATATGGCTTTGTTTACCATGAGTTTCAGTTTAGCGCATATTGCGAGTTCTAAAATGGGATTGGAAATCATCAGTCACTTCAACTACCAAGCCAATTGGTTTGTTATGGGTGGTTTAGGTGTAATTGCTGTATTGTGTTGTATTTGGTTGCAACGTTTATTGTCTTTGGAACACTAAACGCTTTCAAAAAATAATATTGGTGTTTTCTTATCAAAAAGTTAATTACGTTAAATTTTTGTAAAGGTATTTTTAGGTACAAAAATCAATTAATAGGTTTGCTTCGTTAATAACAAAAATCAATCGTATTAATTAAATTGTATACTATGAAATTCCAAAAACAGTACTTAACATTAGCACTAGCTTTTAGCTTAATCATTGGCGGTTCCGTTTCTATTTTGGCACAAAATCAGAAAAAAAGAGAACTTATCGAAATCAATAATGAAAATAACGATGTGGTGATGACTTGGAACAAAACCACACCCGAATCGGAAATGAATGATGATGTAAAAGCGCTTAAAGAATACGGTGTTACCATCAACTACTCGGATGTGAAACGCAATGAAAAAAACGAAATCACGGGTTTAAAAGTGAGTTATGAAGATAAAAAAGGAAATAAAGGCGAATTGAAACTCAACCAACAATCTCCTATTTCGACCATTAACTTTTACAAATCGGGCAACGAAATCGGTTTTGGATCGCCTGCTAATTCCAATGGAATGGACAGCTTTTTCTTTAATGGTGTTCCAAATGGAGAAGCATTAAAACAATTTGGTTTCCATGATGAAGACGGCAATCCATCAACTGAGAACTTCCGATTTAATTTCTCTGACAAAAACGATGCTCCAAAATCTACTAAAAAATCCAAAATCATCATCAAAAAACCAAATAAAAAAGACTTGATTATTGAAGATGGTGAAGTCATTTCAGGAAAAGACGATTACACTACTGAAGAAATTGAAAAAATCAAAAAAGATGCTGAAATAAGTTCCGATAGTTTTGGGACTACAGAAGCAAACCCATTAGGCGAATTTGATTTACGAAATGAAAAAGGCATTCAAGATTTCAAGAAAAAAATCAAAAAAATGATGCGTTTTGAAGATACGGATGCCGATGAAAAATCAGAATTGGCTAAAGCCAAAGACGAAATGATCAAAGCAAAAGAAGAATTAGAAAAAGCCCGAATCGCCTTGGAGAAAGCCAATCAGTCAAAATCAAAAAAGAAATAAACAACAAAAAGACCATTATATAGATGGTCTTTTTTATTTTTACCAAAAAAAGCAATGTTCAAAGTGTTAGCCAAAATCAACAAAATACTATTGCCGAGTTTAACCAAACAAGGTTTGGACGTGACTAAAGCGAAGAAGTGGCAGATGGCATTGATAGGATACCGTTATTATGTAACCTGTAGAGCCTTAGATAAATAAATACTGAAAAGAAGTAGTTGTCCAAAAAAAGCAGTTATTTTTTAATTTTGGATTTGGATATCTATCATTTTTACCTATATTTGCACCCGCAACAAGGCCTCGTGGCGCAACTGAATAGCGCATCTGATTACGGCTCAGAAGGTTACTGGTTTGAATCCAGTCGAGGTCACGAATAAATACTATTATAAGAAAAAACGCCAAGCTTGCTTGAGCGTTTTTTTGTTTTAATTGTGTTTTCAAAGCGGAGCTTTGTTGGATATACAATCCAGTCAATAAATGATCAAGTTTACTTGAAATTGTTTTTGGATTTTTTGTTTTTTAAAGCGTAGCTTTACTGGATATGTAATCCAGAATCAGCTTGAGCGTTTTTTTGTTTTAATAGTATTTTCAAAGCGGAGCTTTGTTGGATATATAATCCAGTCAATTAATAATCAAGTTTACTTAAAATTATTTTTGGATTTTTTATTTTTTCAAAGCGGAGCTTTGCTGGGTCTGTAATCCAGAAAAAACAAGTAATTTAGCCCCAACAGGAACCAATACAATTCTATGACCACCTATTTCTTTGACACCACCTACCAAGACACCACTTATGGTGAGGAAGCCATGCACCTCAAAGAATTTGAATCCTGTCAGTTTATTAATTGTGATTTTACCGCTTGTAATTTCATTGGGGTAACTTTTATTGAGTGTACGCTTACCAATTGCAACTTCAATAGTACCAAACTCAATCATACCGCTTTACGAACCGTACAGTTCAATAACTGCAAAATGCAAGACATTAATTTCTCCATGTGCGATAAATTAATTTTTGAAATAGCGTTTAGCCGTTGCAACTTGGATTTCTCCAAATTCTATACTTTAAAACTAAAAGAAACGCAATTTAAAAACTGTAGTTTGATTGCTGTCGATTTTATGGCGACCGATTTATCCGAAGTAGTGTTTGACAATTGTGATTTGTATCGAGCAGAGTTTGACAAAGCCAATGCCTCAAAAGCTGATTTTAGAACCAGCTATAATTACACCATTGATCCTGAAAAGACCAAAATAAAAAAGGCAACTTTCGCTTTAGAAGGTTTAAAAGGATTGCTGCATAAACACAATATTATAGTAGAGTAATTAGATTTTGAATTCCATTTTGTAGTCTTCCATCAAGTAGCCGTGGTCTAAGGCAACGTCTTCTTCTCCTACAATGTCAAACCCCATTTTTTGATAAAAGGTAACTGCTGTATTGAATCGATTCACATTCAAAGACACCACATCAGATTGGTTTTCTGTAGCCGCTTTCACTACCGAATCAATCAACAACTTCCCCGCTCCTTTGCCTTGCGACTCGGGTAGCAAATAAATCTTGTACAATCGGGTGGTGTTTTGTCCCAAATAATGGTGTTCATAGGAAGCAAAACCCAAAACAGTTTCGTTTTCTTTCACCAAAATAAATTGATGCCCCTTCTCCTCCATTTGCGCTGTCAAACCTTCATCCGAATAAAACAATTCCAACATGTACTTTAATTGCGCCGCAGGAACAATGTTGCCGTACGTATCTGGCCAAGTTCTATACGCAATATCACGTATTGTTGCTGTATCTAATGGTGAACCTTTTTGAATGGAAAGCATTTGAAACTAGATTATTAGATGATTAGACTGTTAGACTTTTTAGATTTTGAAATTAACTTTTGAAATTGTTTTAAACCATATAAGTAATATAAGAAAATATAAGGTTTCGCTATTGAACAATGAATTTTGAATTTTGAAATTGACCTTTGATATTGATTTTTAATATTGCTACCCGTG
>JAGNSF010000051.1:5818-9496 GCA_017988155.1 Flavobacterium sp.
TCTTCGTCAGTATGATTCATCAAGACTTTATCAATAAGTGCTACAATAGTTTCCATATCTTCTTCTACTAAACCACGAGTAGTGATAGCAGCAGTTCCAACACGAATTCCTGAAGTAACAAATGGCGATTTGTCATCAAATGGAACCATGTTTTTATTTACAGTAATTTCAGCTTTTACTAACGCATTTTCAGCATCTTTACCTGAAATATTTTTGTTTCTTAAGTCAATCAACATCATGTGATTATCAGTACCACCAGAGATTAGTTCGTATCCTCTTTTTACAAAAGCGTCAGCCATTGCTTTTGCATTTTTTTGCAATTGCATCGCATACTTAAAGAACTCATCTTGCAAAGCTTCACCAAAAGCAACTGCTTTAGCAGCAATGATGTGCATTAATGGTCCACCTTGATTTCCTGGAAAAACAGCCAAGTCTAATAAATTAGACATCATTCTGATTTCTCCTTTTGGAGTAGTTAGTCCAAAAGGATTTTCAAAATCTTTACCCATCAAGATCAAACCTCCACGTGGTCCACGCAATGTTTTGTGCGTAGTTGTTGTAACAATATGACAGTGAGGCAATGGATCATTCATCAATCCTTTGGCGATCAAACCTGCCGGATGCGAAATATCAGCTAACAAAATAGCACCAACGCTATCTGCAATTTGTCTGAAACGAGCAAAATCCATATCACGAGAATAAGCCGAAGCTCCAGCGATAATTAATTTCGGTTGTGATTGAGTTGCAATTTCTTGAATTTTATCGTAATCCAATCGTCCTGTTTCCTTGTCAACACCGTAAAAAACGGGATTGTACAAACGTCCAGAAAAATTCACAGGCGAACCGTGAGTCAAGTGACCACCGTGAGATAAATCAAATCCTAAAATAGTATCTCCTGGTTTAATACAAGCGTGGTATACGGCTGTATTGGCTTGAGAACCTGAGTGCGGTTGCACGTTAGCATATTCAGCACCAAATAATTCTTTTGCTCTATCAATGGCTATTTGTTCTACAACATCCACGACTTCACAACCGCCGTAGTATCTTTTTCCAGGATATCCTTCAGCATATTTGTTAGTCAAAACAGAACCTGCAGCTTCCATTACTTCGTCACTTACAAAGTTTTCTGATGCAATTAATTCTATTCCGTGAATTTGTCTTTCTTGTTCTTCTAAAATAAGGTCAAAAATTTGTTCGTCGCGTTGCATGTGTGTAGTTTTTGTTATTGAACTGCAAAATTACAAAAAAAGCTTGTCTAAATAATGGGGTAACTCTATATTTGACAGAGTACTTTTTAACAAACTAATTAACAAAAAGAAACCGCTTGCGTATATTGGCATTGTTTTTGAAAAAGTGATGTATACCCAAATTTTAATCTAAATCACAACCTATGAAAAAAATCACACTAATTCTAGCATTACTAATTATATTTACTAGTTGCGCTCTTAAACACACCCAAAAATTAGTGCATTCTGGCGATTATGATAATGCCATTTCAATTGCTGTATCAAGTTTAGCGTCTAATAAAGATAAAAAAAGCAAACAAGAATATGTTTCATTGTTAGAAGAAGCTTTCGCAAAAGCGAAAGAAAGAGATGTCAACGCTATACAACTACTTGAAAAAGAAGGAAATCCAGCAAAAATTGAACGTATCTATCAACTGTATTTGAATTTAAATAATCGCCAAGAAAAAATAAAGCCTTTACTCCCGCTACAAATAATCAACAAAAATCGTGAGGCAATATTCCAATTGGACAATTACAATAATAAATTAATAGAAACTAAAAATGCACTTTCTAATTATTTGTATACCAATGCAAAAATAGCACTTGGCAGCAATAACAAAATGGACATTCGCAAAGCTTTTGATGATTTAAACTATATTAATCAAATCAACCCGAATTATAAAGATGTATACGAATTATTAAAAGAAGCAAAATTCAAGGGTTCAGACTTTGTTTTAGTTAGTACTAAAAATGAAACTAACATGATTATTCCCGTACGTTTACAAAATGATTTGCTGGATTTCAACACCTATGGTTTAAATGATAAATGGACGGTATATCACAATGCAGAACAAGATGGAATTCGTTATGATTTTGGAATTAAAATTCGCTTTAGAGAACTATTGATTTCGCCAGAGCAAATGAAAGAGAAGGAATTCATCAAAGAACGTCGTATTAAAGACGGTCAAAAGAAATTAATTGATGCCAACGGAAAAGAGGTTTTGGACGAAAAAGGAAAAGTGGTTTTCGTCGATAATTTAAGAGATGTTACCGTAAAAATCAATGAATATAAACAGTTCAAATCTTGTCAAATAGAGGCAAAAGTGGACTATATAAATTGGAATACAAATCAATTGTTGCAAAGTTTTCCAATACGTAGCGAATTTATTTTTGAACATGTTTATGCCAATTATAAAGGGGATCGAAAAGCGGCTGACGATAGTTATTTTTCCAATTTTGACAAAAGAGCAATTCCTTTTCCTACGAATGAACAAATGATTTATGATACGGGTGAAGACTTAAAAAACAAGTTAAAAGAGATTATTAACCAAAACTCTTTGCGAAATTAAACAACAACAGTTAAATAATCAACTCTTTGAAAATATCTTCAAGGAGTTTTTTATTTCTACATTCTAACATTGGAATACAAAAATGTTAGAAATTGCAAAATCACTCTTTTTTTATAAAAAAAGTTGTATTTTTGTACTCAATGAATAAAAACAGTTTACATATAACTTCTTTATCACGGATAAAAACACTTTCGATCTCTCCCGAGGTACGGACACTATCTTTATAGTTTCCAACTGAGTTTTTAACCTTTTATTCATTTTTCAATATATAGTTTTGAAATCATTTTCGTTTTACATTGGATATTTATATCCAAATAATTTATTTTTAAATCCTTCAATAACAACTACTAACGAGATTATTTCGTTTGTTAATCCATTGGATTTAAATAATTCTATACCAATTATTATTGTTTCATCTAATTCAAAATTCAACTCTTGAAATGAATATTAAAATTGTTGTAACTCAAGAAGAACATTATAAGTTCGCAGCTGAAATCTGCGAAACCATCGAAACTTCTGCCAAATTAAGAGGAACTGGTATTGCCAAAAGAACTCCTGATTACATCCAAAAAAAGATGGAAAATCAAGACGCCATCATTGCTTTAGTTGACGGAAAATTTGCTGGTTTTTGTTATATTGAAAGTTGGGAACATGCCAAGTTTGTTGCCCATTCAGGTTTAATTGTACATCCAGACTTTAGAAATCACGGCTTAGCCAAAAAAATCAAATCAAAAGTATTTGATTACTCATTAAAAAAATACCCTGATGCAAAGGTATTTGGAATAACTACTGGTTTAGCGGTAATGAAAATCAATTCAGATTTAGGGTACAAACCCGTTCCGTTTTCTGAGCTAACTACCGATCCAAGTTTTTGGAAAGGATGCCAAACCTGTACTAATTATGATATTTTAAAAAGTAAAGACAACAAAATGTGTTTGTGTACCGGAATGCTGTACGATCCTAAAGAGAAACAAAAAATTCCACCCAAACATCCATTTAACGTAAAAGTACTCAATAGATTAAACAAAATTAAAGAAGCCTTATTCTTAAAAAAATAATTATACCATGAAGAAAGTTGTATTAGCCTATAGCGGAGGATTAGA
>JAGNSF010000050.1 GCA_017988155.1 Flavobacterium sp.
GTGCTATTCAATCTAAAACGGATTTCAAAAGAAGAGTATTCAGTAACACCACTCTCATAAACACCATCATAGTTAGTGTCAATTAATAATTGATTGCTTGGATTCAATACGGTTACCGTTTTGTCTAGATCTGATTTAACAATAAATTCACCATCGGAGTTAATTAAGTCAGAACTATTAGCTGTATTTACATATTCTAAAGCTAAAGAAATAGGGGTAGTAAAATTCATGTTGTATTCTAAACTATTTCCTTTTCCCATAGGAACTTCACTTATTAAATCACCATTATTTTTTTCGAGCAAAGGAACTGAAACGGTTGAACTATTTAATGATATGGGAACAATAGCAGTTGAAAAAGAATTGGAATAGGTGTTTTTTATAATGTTTTTTGACGGAAGGTCTAAAGCTAAATTTCCAAAGGATTCGGTACAATTTGTAACACCATCATTATCAAAATCCAAATCAATATTGTCTGCAACTGAATCACTATCGATATCTGTTGGGCAATTACTTACGGGAATTTTAACTGATGTATTGGTAGAACAACCAGGAATACTTCTTCTTACCTGATAATAGCCAGGATCAGTTGGGGTATATATATTTGTAACCTCATTATTAATATCCACACCATTATTTAGCCATTGATAGTTGTAATCAACATCGGCTTCTGTTTTAAGTATAATATTGGGAATACAACTCCCAGTGATAGATGTTGTATTTTCAATTGAAAGTTCAGGTTTTATATCAAATCCTGAATAATAACTCCCGTAAGTAGCGAAATTATTTGTTCCGTAGTAGGAGACGTATACTTGTTTAGTTGATTTGATTGCAATGTCACCAGTACGACCATCAACTGAAAAATATACAAAATTAGGTTTTCCAGTAATTGGGATTGGAGTTACACCTGTTGGCATTTCATTAATTAAAACAGTCGCTCCAGTTTCTGTAACAATATTGACTACTCCAGAATAAGGAGTATTTCCAATTTCATCAATTTTAGGGATATTATCCACAATTTTAGGTGTAGAGCAATTAAGAGGAGGCACAAAAAATAAATTTTGATTGGCACTGGAAGTAATTCCTCCAATACTTTGATAAGCAAATACTTTTTTAGATGTTTTAATGTATAAACTTCCGTTTAGAAAATCATTTCCATTCATAATAGCGAATTCACCTGCTTGCAAAGTTTTTAATGCTAAAGTATTTCCGTTTACATAAATCTCTGTGTTTGGCTCATCAGCAATAATCAACACTTTTTCAGTTTCTATTGAACCATTTCCTTTTATAAAAATATATTCAGTACCGATTTTATCAGCACCTACAATTTGATCAAACCCGATGTCTCTAGCATTAGTATTTGATGGATCATTTGTGCCTCCAAAAGAACCTGAATTTACTACTATATCTTTATCGGATTCAATTAAAGCACCAATAAGATTACTGCCGGTATTACCATTAATTGCTAAAATATAACTTTCATTTTTATTTAGAATTATGGGCGGAAAAGGGGTGTTAAAGACATTTCCGTTTGCTAAAATTGTTCCATTTGCAATATTTGATATTTTCAACTCTGTGTTATTTTCTGTAGCCAATACAGAAAAAAAGTTGGTCAAACCTTGAATATTTGGAATATTTAACATGGCTCCAGCTCTAAAACGTTTTCCTAATGCACTACTTCCCTTAGCAACTAATCCGCCGGCATGGTTATAGCTTCCTGTAGTGTTTCGTAATGAATTTGTTCGGATATTGACATAAACTAATCCTTCGCTTTCAATAATAAAACCTTTGTTCATAGATACACCGGTTGATGATCTTGTAACAAATAGTTGTGAGTTTTCATCATTACCAATAGTATATCTATAAGGTGAATTTTTACTAACGGAATTTGAAATTGATATACCTCCAATTGGAATTATTTTGAATTTTACATCTTTTACACTGGGTGTTGAAATATAGATATAATGATCTTCAGGATAAGCTGCATCTGGATTGCTTGTCAAAGGCGGGATATAATGCGTTTTGCTTAACTGCGCTAAGCAGTTAGTAGCAAATAATAAAATGAAAATAAGTGGTATTTTTTTCATTTGTTAAAAATAGTAAAAATAGTTTACCTTTTTAAGCTAAAATGTCCATTAACAATTTGATTGTCATCTAGTATTAATCGAAACCAATAATCATCTGCGGGAAGCTGAGTCCCATTAAAATTTCCATTCCAACCAACAGAATTAGAATTCATTTGCTTGAGTAATTTGCCGAAGCGGTCAAAAATTGAAATTACAGCTTGTGGATACAAATCTAGTCCATCAATTTTCCATATATCATTAAATCCATCCCCATTTGGAGTAAAAAAAGTAGGATAATCTAAAATTGTAAATGGGTAAGTAGCAAATTCACAAGTTGTGGTGTTTCTAACGTAGGCAATATAATTTCCTTTCGACACACTTGTGAAAAGAGTATTGCTTTGGTAATTGATACCATCAATAGAAAATTCATAGTTGGCATTTGTAGCAGGAGTTATTAATTCAATCGAATTTTTACCGCCAGTAAATTCTTTAATAATTGGATTGGGCAATCCTACTAAATTTTGGCTACTAGCTAATGTCTTTAATGTGATTTGAGCTGTTTCTGAGCAAGTGAATTTTGAATTGATTCCTTTTGCATACACAATTTGGTCACCAGAATTGGTTTTTTCAAATGCAGTTGGGTTGGTTATTTCAATAGTTAGATTACTATCCATATAAAAACCTGAAATAGTTGTGTCGGGGTTATTATTAGCAATTAAAGTCTTCAAAGAAGTCAAATCAAAAAAAGCAGTTCCTAAACCATTATCATCACATTTGGCAAGTTGGACGTCTTTTAACCCCATACCTATTGTGTATTCAATTTTGATTTCTCCTGTAAATGTACAGCCTGAATTAATCACTTCTACTTTGTAGGTTCCTGCTTGGGTTACCATAAGTGAAGGATTTGTTTCCCCGGTTAAAGGACTAGCGGATCCATCTTTATACCATTTGAATGTATATGCTGTATTTGACATATTGGTTTTAATCTCAAATGTTTCTCCCGTACAAATAGCAGAATTATCAGTAATTAATCGGTCTTTTCCTAAATCTATTTTCGAACTAAAGCTTCCTGCTTCTACAAATACTGCCGAATTATTACCATTATCTATATCATTAGTAATCACCAATTTAATATGGTACTTGTTGCCAATAATTAAGGTGGTTTTTGCTGTTAATGGAATGGTTTGTCCTGCATAATTTATAGCACTTGAACCAGGATTTATAGAGTTGAATTGGCCAAAATAAGATTCGTTTTTTGCATCACATTTTGTATTGGTAAAAGTATCTGAATAATTTATTGCTGGATGAATGTTCTTCGAAGAAACGGTTGTTCCATCAGGTAGGACTGCTAAATTACTATAAGAACCTGCTAACGTTACATCTTTAATTAATAAAGCCAAGCCATCAGAATATTTACAAGGATTGTCTTTAATGTATTCATTGGAAGCAAAAATGTAATTAAAGCTTAAATAATTGGTTTGTGCAATAAAATCAAATTCCAAGCTTGTTGCATTGTTAGCTATAGCGGGATTTATACCTAAAATACTATTGATATCTGAATCACCATTCCAATTAGTACCGCCTCCAAGATTTGTGTACGGTCCCTCCGAATTTTTACTACTCCAGGTGCTTAAAACGATTCCAGAAGAAAAAGGAAAACTACTGCTGTTTTTAGTAAAAATGCCATAACTATTTTGGGTTAGGTTCAAAGGATCTCCTTTGGCAGTTTCGCCTGAAACGATAATGCAAGAAGCATTGTTTGTTAGCTTTTGCACTAATGCAGTTGCATTTTGACTATCATCAACACTGATTGATTGTGCCATTATCCCAATTGGGAAACAGCCTAAAACTAGTAAAAAAAATATTTTATTTGTCCAACTCATCACGAATCAAAGATACTATAAATCTCTTTTTGGTTATACAAACGGAAAAGGAATCCAAAAATTATTTTCCAGTATAATTTTCATTAAATTTGTTGTAAATCCATTTGCAATGCAAGAAGAACAGTTGATGATTTTTAAAAAGCCGTCTTATCCCATTAATGAGGCGTTGCTTGATTACCTTGAACGATTTGATAGAATATCTAAATTTCCTATTGCGTACGATGATTTGTTGCGTTTTTCGGGTTCTATTAATGTCTATGACAAAGAAGATCAAGATACTTTATGGGTTAGGGTGTATTACAATGAATTTGAGCGTGAAGAAATTGATTTGACTCTAAAAAAAATCTACTCTTTACTCCATTCTGATGGTAATTTAGAGATAATCAAATTCTTGAATGTTGACTCTATTGACTATTGTACTTTTGGGAATTCAAAGCCCTTTCGCATTAAAATACGAAACATTCTTAATGATAACTATACGCATTTTTATGTAAAAAAAGCAGATGCTTCTCGAGTATATGGTTTAGAGTTAGAACATATTTTGTCTCCAGATAAAATCAATTTTTTAGTGCACCAAGATACCTTAATCGAAGAACACATCATGGGTATTGCAGGAGATGTTTTTATTAATAACCATTTGAAAAACTGTACCGAAACGGAGAAGTCTCAAATAGCTAAAGAGTTTGTGAAATTCAACGAACGTTCCATGATTCGTTTATTAGGAGATATGCGCGCTTATAATTATGTAGTGATACCTATTCATGATTTTGACCAAGTAGTCTATAGAATTCGCGCCATTGACTTCGACCAACAATGTTATGAAGGTAATTTTAAGGTGTACCGACCTCAATTCTTTAAAGAGAATTATCCCATGGTTAAATTGGTGAAAGATAAATTACAAGAAAGTTCGATTAATCAATATAAAAACGAAGAACGTTCTGTTTTGGCAAAACGAATCCATTCAGCAGAAAATAGAATTAAACGTCTGTTGAAAATTATGGGAGAAGATATGCTATCAACTCCTGCACATTTAGAACAATTAAAATTGGAATTGTATCGCTATACTAATGATTTGAATTTTAAGAAAGCCAAATCGATGGGGAATATAATGAGTGCTTCTTTTCAGTACATCACACGAAATTTCAAAAACGTCAATCCGTTTAAATCGTATTAAGCAAAAAAATCCCCGATAGAGTCTATCGGGGATTTTTATTAATTTTTTTCTTCTTTATTGAAGTAGACCAAGTAATAATACATTTGTTTTTCTTCGTCCCATCCTTTTTCTACAAATTTTTCAGCACTTTCCGGGTTAATAAAATCCATTTTGATTTGGATGTGTGTGTCTAAATTAATCACGTTTTTGATTGACTTTCTCGCATCAGAAACTGCTGCATTGGCAATAGGGAAGGTAGTAATGTCTTCAATACTGTATTTATCGCCTTTATCTACTTTATAATTTTTGAATTCAGGAATCAAATCCGGATTGTCTAATACTTCGTTTAGGAAATTAGTTTCTTCAAACTGGTCGTTTTTAGCAAAATAATTCACAGAACGATTCATGAACATCACTTCTTCTTTTTTGTCTTCGGCAGGAAAAACTACATCTTTAGCAAAACCTTGACAGAATTTCAAGTATTTTTTAGTGATGTAATTTTCGTCTTCGAAAGCATCTACAGATAAGAAATGTTCTAACCAATAACGGGCATCGTAGCGATTACTATCTACAGTTAGTATTTTATATCCTTCCTCTTTTTTGTAATTGAAAATCAAGCAACCTTTGTCTAATTTATTCAAACTTACCCCGTGTTGTAAAATCATTTCAAGGTGAGTGTCTTTTTCTTCAAATTGCAAAAAGTCAGCTTGGATTTCGCTTTTAAATATCCCAATTGCATCGACTACATTGTTGTCAATAGCTAGGTTTGTTAAATAAGTAACATATACCTCACCATTTTTGATGTGTGGGTGATTCGATTGTTCAAATAAATGTTTGGTAATTTGTTTTGAAACTTCGTGAACATTTGACGGATTCTCGAATATTTGAGAAGCGAATTTGTACATTTCGTTGTAATCCAAATCTACTTCGTGCGCAAACTGAAAATAATTTTCTTCTTTCTCTCTGAATGGCTTGAAGAAAAACTCTTTTATCAACGGAACTATTTCGTCATTAAGATTAAATGGTTGCTCTGATAAAAAAAGAGCTTCGTTACGGCTCTTATTTCCTACACGGTGTATAGAAAGGGAGTCGATATGGGTATTGAATAAGTTAATCATTTTAATTTAATGTTTAAGAGTGTAATAGGTTAGTAGTTTACTAAGTTGATGCGTTTAAAAGTTTTGTTTTTTTAAACTTTTAACCATGTACCTTTTAACCCTTTTTTTAATTCCAATTTTCTTCGTATCCGAAATCTTCAAAGCTATCGTCTCCTTCAAACATATCTAGATCATCTTCATCTAAATCGTCTTCAAATTCGCCATAAATATCATCGTGCATATCAGCTTCAAAGTTTTTTTCAATAGCTTCATCAGGCATTTCACCATGAGAAAAAAGCGTTTCAGGATATAGCGCTCCTGCTTGTGGTTCTTCAACTGCAGCTAATTCTACTAAGAAAGTCCACATATTGATAAAGTCATATACGTAGATAATTTTAGTATTTTCTTTATCTAAAAGATCGACTAATTTATAATCGCTCATGATGGTTTGCTCTCCTGGTACATCTCCTGCGTCAAACATCGGAATTTCATCTTCTTGATTCCAAGTGTCATCGCAAGTATAAAAAGAAGCTACCTCCATACCGTCAAAACCAAATGAATTGAAGATAGCGTTGTGTAAATCTTCTAAAGTGTCTTCAGCAAGGATAGCAATATCTCTAAAAATATCTTCTTCTGCATCTAGGATTACTCTGAATTTATAAACCATAATCGTTGTTTTTATAGAAAGTTCAAAGGTAAATTATTAATTACTAATTACGAATTGTGAATTACCTTTTGTTGAAAAGATTTTAAAAAGCTAAAAGTGAGTATTTTATTGTAATTTCTTAATCACTTTGGCAGGATTACCCATCGGCATAGAAGAATCAAGAATGTTTTTCATCATGAAGTGATAAATCTATTGTTATTAATATATTCATTATACACTTCATCTTCGTTTTTTGACAATTCGGTTTATCTTATTTTTATACATTGATTCTTTAGTGCAACTTTGCTTCATCAAATAAATAAAAACAGCATTATGATTCGAATAGTAATTTTTATAACCTTAAGTTTAGTTGCTTTTTTGCGCCAATTCTTATTTTAAAATCAAAATTATGTTTAAAAAATTAATTAAAGAATTTCCGAGAGCTTTTGTGATTTCATTATGTATTTTTTTATCCATAATATTCGTAAGGGCTATTATTGGGTTAACCATAACGTTTGATTTTTCTTTAGCAATCAATTTTGGCTACAGTTTATTGTATGGTTTGAGTTTGTATTATGCTAATGCGTTTGTTTTTATTTATTTAGATTCAGTGTATACAGAAACCCGATTTAGTGTACAACGTTTAATTGTTGGTTTTGTAAGTACTTTTTTCATTACTCTTTTTGTAATTTTTCTTTTGCGTGTTTTTGAAGAAGTCATTGTTGAAAAACAATCATTTACAGATTATATAGAAAGTGAAAAATCTAGTTCTTTTCTTATACCTGTAGTTATTTTTTTAATAGTTTCTCTTGCTATACACGCTTTTTACTTTTATAAAGCTTTGCAAGAAACCAAAGTCAAAGAGCAAAAAATCATAGCGACTACTGCCAATGCACAATTTGAAAGTTTGAAAAATCAAATTGATCCGCATTTTTTGTTTAACAGTCTAAATGTGTTGAGTTCATTGATCGAAGAAAATCCCGAAAACGCACAAAAATTCACGACTTCTTTGTCTAAAATATACCGCTATGTTTTGGAACAAAAAGACAAAGAATTAGTGGCTGTTGAAGAAGAATTAGCTTTCGCCAAAATCTATATGCAATTATTAGAAATGCGTTTTGAGAACAGTATTTCGTTTGAATTGCCTGAAAGCACCAACGAGGATGCTAAAGTAGTCCCATTGTCCTTGCAGCTTTTGTTAGAGAACTGCATCAAACACAATGTGGTTAGTAGTTCTAAACCTCTGCACATCAAAATCAGCATGGAAGAAAATCAATTGGTCATCGAAAACAATTGGCAAAAGAAAGAAGTTCTTTCTGATGGGAAAGGAGTGGGGTTGCAAAACATTGTGAATCGTTATGCCTTATTAACGGGACGACAAGTTACAATTATTCAAAATGAAAAATTATTTAAAGTCTATTTACCTATATTAACCAAACAGATTACCATGATGAGAACTAGTCAATTTAACGAAGAAAATAATGCTTACTTACGTGCTAAAAAGCGTGTTGATGAATTAAAAGGGTTTTATGGAAATTTTACAACATACTGTATTGTAATACCCTCCCTTGCTTTGATTAATTATATTACTTATTGGGATCACAAATGGTTTATTTATCCCATGTTAGGATGGGGACTGGGAGTTACTTTTCATGCCATTGGCGTTTTTGGGTATGGAAAGTCTTGGGAAGAACGAAAAATACAGGAAATTATAAATAAAGATAAACCTAACAGTTGGGAATAATTTAAAAAAAAAAACAATTACGATGGAAAATACTAATTTAGATCAAATCCGTTATGAAGAAGCGGTTAAAAAAGTAAAAAAATTAAAAGGGTTTTATACACACGCTTTAGTATATGTGGTAATTAATACTATGGTTATAATTGCTAACGTTCAAAATGATGAACCGGGAGAAAGTTTTTTTCAATTCAAGACTTTTATGACTGCATTTTTCTGGGGGATAGGTTTGTTGGCTCATGCAATGGGAACCTTTATTCCCTATTTTATTCTAGGAAAAGATTGGGAAGAGCGTAAAATAAAAGAGTTGATGGAAAAAGAAAGAAATGTAAATAAGTGGGAGTAATACTATATTGAATATCAATAACGAATGTTGAATTTTGAAATGTATTTACAATGAATATCATCATCATCGAAGACGAGAAGCCAGCTGCACGTTTATTACAACGAAAAATTGAAAAGTTAGGATTGCAGGTGAATACTTTGTTGCATTCTGTGGAGGAATCAATTAGTTGGTTTCAAAACAATTCGCATCCGGATTTGATTTTTTTGGATATCCAATTGTCAGATGGTTTGTCGTTTGAAATTTTTGAACAAATCAACATTAAAAGTGCTGTGATTTTCACCACTGCTTATGATGAATATGCGTTGCGTGCTTTTAAATTGAACAGTATTGATTATTTATTGAAACCGATAGATGAAGAGGAATTGGCTATAGCCATATCAAAATTCCAAAATCAATTTCAGCAACACAATATTAATTCCTTAGATTTTGAAGCTATCAAACGGATGTTAGTAAATCCTATTGCAAAGGAATACAGAAAACGTTTTTCAATTAAAATAGGCCAACAACTCAAAGTGATTGATCTTGCTGAAATCGAATGTTTCTATAGCGAAAATAAAGGCACTTACATCC
>JAGNSF010000052.1 GCA_017988155.1 Flavobacterium sp.
GAATCGTTAGAAAGCAACATGAAGAAAAATCGTGAATTGCTGGATGAGTTGGACGAAAAAGCAAAAGCATTAGCGTTAGAGCAAGAGAAATTAAGCAAAAATGCCCAACGTTTGCAAGAACTAGAAGATATGATTGCGGCTAAAGAAGCGAGCATGAAAAAACTAAAAGAAACCTTGTCTAAAGCGCTAAATAGTTTTGAAGGTAAAGGATTGACTGTAGAACAAAAAAACGGAAAAGTATACGTTTCTATGGAAAACAAATTATTGTTTAGTTCTGGAAGTTGGGCAGTAAGTTCAGAAGGAAAAAAAGCAGTAGTTGAATTGGGGAAAGTATTAGGTGACAATCCTGATATTGCCGTCTTAATTGAAGGACATACAGATGATGATGCCTTTACAGCATCAGGGCCTATAGGTGATAACTGGGATTTATCAACTAAAAGAGCTACTTCAATTGTAGGTATTTTGAGCGAAAACAAAACAATCAACAAACAAAACTTAACAGCTGCAGGTAGAGGAGAATTCTCGCCATTAGCAAGTAACTCAACTGCTGAAGGAAAAGCTAAAAACCGTCGTATCGAAATTATCTTAACGCCAAGATTAGATGCAATCGCGGAAATGTTGAATGAGATAAATTAAGTTTTTACCGCAGATTCGCCAATTTATTGTACAAAAAGCCCAACATATGTTGGGCTTTTTTGTTGTTTTGAAATTCGTGTTCCATTTTCAAACATCGATTTTACAAATTCTATTAATCTTGAAATTGAACTTGACTTTTGCCATTGCAATTGCCATTCCTTTGTATATTTGTTTTTCAAAAGAAGCAACGTAAATAATGAAATATACTACCATTCCTAATACCGAAATCAAAGTCAGTAAAATTTGTTTAGGCACCATGACTTTTGGTGAGCAAAATACCGAAGCAGAGGGTCACGCCCAAATGGATTATGCTTTAGACAATGGGGTGAACTTTTTTGATACTGCCGAGATGTATTCGGTGCCAGGACGCCAAGAAACGTATGGAAGCACAGAACGGATTATTGGGACTTGGTTCAAAAAAACGGGAAATCGTGATCAAGTCGTTTTGGCTACTAAAATTGCAGGACCGAATCCTGCCTTTGCCTATATGCGTGAAAAAGTTGATTTTTCGCCAGCGAGTATTCAATATGCGTTGGATCAAAGTTTGCAACGCTTACAAACGGATTATGTCGACATTTATCAATTGCATTGGCCAGAACGCAAAGCGAACTTCTTTGGGCAACGCGGATTTAAAGCGCAAGACGACGCTTGGGAAGACAATATTCACGAGGTATTGACAAGTTTGGAAGGTTTCGTAAAACAGGGAAAAATCAAACATATTGGATTGTCTAATGAGACGCCATGGGGTTTAATGCGCTTCTTGGAAGAGCATAAGTACCATAATTTACCTAAAATCAAAACAGTCCAAAACCCCTATTCGTTATTGAATCGCTCTTTTGAAGTAGGGAATGCTGAGGTTTGCTTGCGCGAAAACGTAGGCTTGTTGGCCTATTCTCCAATGGCTTTCGGACTTTTATCAGGCAAATTTTTGAATGGACAACAACATCCTACTTCAAGATTAGCATTGTTTCCTCAAATGGCACGTTACAGCAGTCCACAATCAGCAGAAGCCACTCGCTTGTACAACGAAATTGCCCAACAAAACGGATTGACTTTAACACAATTGGCTTTGGCATTTATTGAACAACAGCCTTTTGTAACGAGTACTATTATTGGCGCCACCACGATGGAACAATTAAAAGAAAATATCGACACGATTCAAGTAACACTTTCGGCTGAGGTAATGAAAACCATTGATGGAATTCAAGCAATTATTCCTGATCCAGCACCTTAGTTTCGAGGGTCAATCGTAATTAAATTATTTACCGCAGATTCGCAGATTTTTCAATATAAAATCTGTGAATCTGCGGTTTAATTTTTCCAAATAATTTAAAACTGTTACATTTTAAAATCAATCAATTGTTACATTGAAAATTCGTAAATCGTCTATCGTATATCGTAAATCATATATTTACTTATTCTTCATCCGTTTTCAAAAACTCAAAATCAAAGTCTTCTTTCGGCGGAATAGAATCGATAGCGATACCAGTAGTGTCTTGCGCTTTGCGAATTATTAAGAACGAACGCGCATTTCCGGAAAGTGATACGCCATAAGGGTTGATACTATCACTACTAGTTAAAATACCACGACGCAACATTAAATTACTCAAATAGCGTTGGTTTTTCAGCGCAAACCCTTTAAGATTTCCTTGATCGTCAAACTGATACATGAATTTCTTTGGACTCGGAATAATAGTGGCCAAGTACAAACATTCGTTAAAGGTTAAATCAGCTGGATTTTTCTGGAAATAAAAACGACTTGCCTCGCCAATTCCGTATACGTTTGGACCCCATTCAATAATATTGAAATAGACTTCTAGCATACGTTCCTTGCTAACAATTCGGTTGTTTTCTAAAATATATACCAATAAAATTTCTTCCAATTTTCGAGATAATGTTTTCTCACGAGTCAAGAACACATTTTTGATCAACTGCATACTAATCGTACTGCCCCCTCGAGAGAATTTTCGCGTCTTAATATTTTTGATAATAGATTGTTTAAATGCCTCCGTTATAAATCCGCGATGTCTAAAGAAAGAAGGATCTTCGGTGGTTAATACGCATTTTTTTAAGTACGGAGAAATTTGATCCAAAGGTGTATAATCAGGATTAGAAGTCCCCACAAAAACAGGTCGCTGACGTACATTTTTAATAATGGCACGGTACTCAAATTCGCCATTCATTTTACTTAAATTGGCTTGACCAAAACGGTAAATACGTAAATTTTCTTTATTCAATTTACTGTCAAAAACAATAGTTTCAGGTTTGTTTTTATTGAACATAAAGTCCAGTTTATAATCAAAATTTCCACTGGCCAGCATACCTTGTACATTAGTAAATAAACCATCAGGAAGTGATGTAATAAAATCTTGTGCTGGCATTTTCGCGATGCGAATGTTCATTTTATAAACGGTATCTTCTTCTGTTTCGTAGGCCAAATAAGGTTGAATTTTTATTTTGTTCAATTGAACAGAAGAGGTGCTATCTACTGAAATAAAATCTTCGCCAAGCAGCAAATGATAATCAAATCGGGCATTGCGAATGACCACATCTTTGCTTGCAATTTTAGGATGATTGACTTTTAAATTGGCAATCGAAGAGTATCCATCAATATGGAATTCATCCCCATCACTTTCTATATTTTCAACGTTTAAACGAATAGAATCAAAACTAGAAATTAGATTAAAACGCTCATCAAAATAAGGCACTTTTATTGGTCCACCATCCATATTGAAAAATTGAATATCGGCTGTGCGGTCTCTTGGATCAGCTTCTCCGGCAATGCGCCAACGTTGTGCAAAAGTGTTGGTCTTTACATAAATGACACTTTCCAAATCGCCTCCGTCTAAAACTAATTTCTTAATATCAATAGTTGCTTTTTTCCCGTTGTCGTCTAATTTGAAAACTAGATTTTGGATATCCATATCGGAAGGAACCAAATTCAACAAGCGAAAAATGATTCGTTTAGCTAAAGCGGCATAATCTCTTTTTTCATCCGTAACTTCTTGAGTTTTGTTCTTTTTCAAAAAAGCATCAAAGTTGCGGACCTTGCCTTTTTTTATTAATTGAACCAAACCATTTTGGATTTCCAAAGTACCTAATTGCACGTCGCCAATAAGCAAATGCCAAAAGCTAATGCTAGTTTTCATTTTTTGGATTCGGAATAAAGTGTCGGCATTTTTGGGAGCTAAAACCACATCGGTTAGATTCACAGCTGAAATACCGTCAAAAGTGGCTGTTTTTATAGTAAACTTACTATCGAAATCACGCTCCATTTTCACGGCAACTTTTTCTAAAGTAATTTTTAAAATTTCGTCTCTGAAATAATAAAATGTAGCTAAACTGGAAGCGAATAAAACCAAAAGAACTCCTAGAGTAATTGCTATTTTCTTCTTGTTGAATCTCATAAAAATGTCAAATAATTGAAGTTGTAAAGAAAGTAAAAAAAAGCCAATTTTTGAGATGAAATTAAAAGCGGTAACGCTTTTCTGGAGTGATGCAAAAATCCAATTGAACATCTTTTTCAAAAACGTCAGTTATGGTGTTTTCGGCTTCAAAAAAAGAAAGTCCAATTTTTATAGTTTCGGGTTGGCATTCTGCTAAAAATTGATCGTAAAATCCTTTGCCATACCCTACACGATTTCCTTTTGTGTCGAAAGCTAACAGTGGCACAAAAACAACTTGGATTTTAGATGATGGCACTTCAATTCCGTCCACAGGTTCTGGGATATTATATTCGTTTTTCTTTATTTTGGTATTGTCCGTTAATAGAAAATGGGTCATTTTTCGAGTTGTAAAATCGGATTTCGAAATCACAATTTCTTTGTCTTTTCCAGAAAGCAAGTGGAGTAAGAATTCAGTGTTGACTTCTTTTTGTTCCTCAATAGGTAAGAAAACATGGAAATAAGTTTTATCCCAAATATCAAGTGCTAGTACCTCATTGGCAATAGCCAAGCTCATTTCTTCGATTTCGACTTTTGAAAGATTTTGGCGTAAGGCTTTGTATTGGGTGCGTAATTCGGTTTTATTCATTATCTATTTTTTCACCACATAGAGACATAGAATTAATTGTTTTTAAAGAACAAGATAGACGTTTCACTTTTCACAAAGTAACTATGAGGAAAATAAAATTATTTCTATCATTTTCTTTTCTTACAAAAACTGCCTATGCTTCTATGTGGTTAATTTTAAAGATTAAAAGTACTATTAATTATTACACTGCAAAAGAAAACAACTGATTTTGATTTGCAAAGATGTTATTTGTAAATTTGGAAACAATTCGATCCGATTTAAAATGACGCCACCAAGCATTGCTTTACAAATACAAACCCTGCCAGACAATCCGGGTGTCTACCAATACTACGATAAGGACGGGAAGATTTTGTATGTGGGCAAAGCCAAAAATCTAAAAAAAAGGGTTTCGTCTTATTTTAATAAAATTCACGATACGGCAAAAACTAACGTTTTAGTCAAGAAAATTGTAACCATCAAACACATCGTTGTTCCTACTGAAACCGATGCGCTTTTGCTGGAAAACAATTTAATTAAAACCTTGCAACCGCGCTATAATGTCTTGTTGCGAGATGACAAAAGCTATCCGTGGTTGTGTATCAAAAAAGAACCTTTTTCGCGTATTTTTTCGACCCGAAGAATGGTCAAAGACGGTTCGGAATATTTTGGACCTTACACCAGTTTCAAGACCGTGCATACCATTTTGGATTTGATTAAAGAATTGTATCCGTTGCGCACTTGTAATTACGATTTGAGTGCCAATAATATCGAAAGCGGCAAGTTCAAAGTCTGTTTAGAATATCATATTGGTAATTGCAAAGGACCTTGCGAAGGCTATGAATCTATTGCCGAATACCAGAAACAAGTCGATGCAATTCGCGAAATTCTCAAAGGGAATTTCAAAGAAAGCATGAAAGATTTCAAACGCTTGATGGTTGAACTAGCTCAAGAAATGCGTTTTGAAGAAGCCCAAAAAATTAAAGAAAAAATAGAAATTCTAGAAAATTACCAATCGCGCTCTACGATTATCAATCCGAAAATTACCAATATTGATGTGTTTTCGATTGTTTCGGACGAAAGTGCGGCCTATGTCAACTTTTTGCAAATTTCCCACGGTTCGATTATTCGTTCCCATACGATGGAAATCAAGAAGAAATTGGAAGAAACCGACGAAGAATTGTTGGAATTAGCCATTATCGAATTGCGAGAGCGTTTTCAATTACTTTCTAAAGAAATTATTGTGCCTTTTGAGGTTGATTTGGGAGAAAATATTAAAATTACTGTACCGCAATTGGGCGACAAAAAGCAAATTTTAGATTTGTCCATTCGAAACGCCAAATTCTACCGAATTGAGCAGTTGAAACAATTACAAATTGTTGATCCCGACCGCCACGTGAACCGAATTATGGCACAGATGCAAAAAGATTTGCGTCTGCCTGTAGAGCCACGCCACATTGAATGTTTTGATAACTCCAATATTCAGGGAACGAATCCTGTTTCGGCTTGTGTGGTTTTCAAAGACGGCAAACCAAGCAAGAAAGACTACCGCCATTTCAACATTAAAACAGTCGAAGGACCGAATGACTTTGCTTCTATGGAAGAGGTGGTCTACAGAAGGTATAAGCGCCTTTTGGACGAAAACCAACCCTTGCCTCAATTGATTATTATTGACGGAGGAAAAGGACAATTGTCTTCGGCATTGAAAAGTATTGATGATTTAAATCTTCGCGGAAAAATCACCGTTATCGGTATTGCCAAACGCTTGGAAGAGTTATTTTATCCAGGAGATTCGATTCCGCTCTACCTCGATAAAAAGTCCGAAACCCTTAAAGTGATTCAGCAACTGCGTAACGAAGCGCACCGTTTTGGGATTACGCACCACCGTGATAAGCGAAGTAAAGCGGCTCTCAACTCGTCCATAGAATCTATCCCAGGCATTGGCGAGAAAACGATGACCACTCTAATTCAGCACTTTAAAAGTGTTAAAAGATTAAAATTAGCCACCGAAAAAGAAATTTCTGAGGTGGTAGGGTTGTCAAAAGCCAAAAAAATTACCGACTTTTACACTACCAAATAATTTTTATGAGCCTATCCCAGCTGTCCGTTCCAAGTCCTCTGTCAAAATTCTTTTTTTCTAAGAAAAAAAAAGGAGCTTCTAATGGCGCTCTTTTTTTTCAAGAAAAAAGAGGATTTTTCCCGTCGGAGCTTTCCTCTTCCATCTGGGGCTTAGTAGTTGCAGTAGTATTCGTATGTAGTTTTCAAAACAGCTTTGCCCAAGAGCAAAAGCGACCAAAAATAGGATTAGTACTAAGCGGTGGCGGGGCTAAAGGCTTTGCACACATTGGCGTTCTAAAGGTAATTGAAGATGCAGGAGTCAAGATTGATTACATTGGCGGAACCAGTATGGGAGCCGTTGTTGGGGGCTTGTATGCAACAGGATATACCGCTAGCCAAATTGATTCTATTTTTCAAAACACTAATTTTGACGAATTAATCAAAGATTTTATCCCTCGAAAATCCAAAAGTTTTTATGAAAAACGCAACGGCGAATCCTATGCCATTGTTTTACCATTTGACAAATTCAAAGTGGGCATTCCCGAAGCACTTTCAAAAGGATTGTACAACTTTAATTTGTTGAGCAAACTCACCCGAAATGTTCGGCATATTAAGGATTTTAACCAATTGCCAACTCCTTTTATTTGCATTGGTACGGATATAGAAACAGGCAAACAAGTCCTTTTAGATAAAGGAAATTTGGCACAAGCCATGATTGCCAGTGCTGCATTTCCATCCTTGTTTTCGCCAATAGAAATTGACAACCAACTCATTGTAGATGGCGGAGTTGCTAACAATTATCCCATAGATGAAGTTAGACAAATGGGGGCCGACATAATTATTGGGGTTGATGTTCAGGACGATTTGCTGGACCGAACCCGACTCAAAAATGCCACCAAAATTCTGGTTCAAATAACCAATCTTCATTCTATTGAAAGAATGAAGAAAAAAACCGAAAACACCGATATTTACATTAGTCCCGACATAAAAAATTATGGTGTCATTTCGTTTGACAAGGGCAAAGAAATCATTCATAAAGGAGAAGAAGCCGCTTTTTCAGTTTATGAAAAATTGCGTGCTATAGCCAAAAATCAATCCTTTTATGTAAAACCAAAATTAAAGCTATCCAAAGACAGTTTGTGGATTACTCAAATTGAAAATACGCCACTGAAAAACTTCAATGACGATTATGTAATTGGGAAACTAAACTTTAAAAAAGGCGAAAAAATCACTTATGAAAAGTTGCAATCAGGCATCAACATTCTCAATGGCACCGAAAATTTTAATGCCATAAATTATTCTTTTGAATCGCTTGATAAAGGAGAAAAATTACATTTAAAACTAACCGAAAACCCCATTAATACTTATTTGAAATTAGGTTTGCATTACGATGAACTTTTTAAAAGTGGCATTTTAGTAAATATTACACACAAAAACACCTTATTTAAAAATGATCTGGCTTCGTTAGATATCGTTTTAGGGGATAATTTTAGATATAATTTAGATTACTATGTGGATAATGGGTTTAACTTTAGCTATGGTTTTAAATCACAATTAAGTCAGTTTAATAGAAATATCACTCAAGAAATAACCAAATCAATTTTGGATTCAGGGGTAAATCAAATTAATGTAGATTATTTAGATCTTTCAACTCGAGCCTATGTTCAAAAAGGAATTGCACAACGGTTTTTATTCGGTGCTGGAGTAGAATTAAAATATTTGAACATTTCATCTAAAACAATTTCAAACGCCGACCCTAATATCGACGATAGTAGTTATTGGAGTGCTTTTGGCTATGTTAAGTACGATTCTTTTGATAACAAATACTTTCCAAAAAGCGGATGGTCTTTCACTTCTGATTTTCAAACCTATTTATTTTCGTCTAATTACCATAATGATTTTAAACCATTTTCGGTTATTAAAGCAGAATTTTCAAAAGCATTTTCATTGACTAATTCACTGACATTTAAGTTTCAGGGTGATGCGGGATTACCTATTGGTAATGATGGAATACCATTTTTTAATTTCGTTTTGGGGGGTTATGGTTATAATGGTATTAATAATTTCAAACCATTTTTCGGCTATGATTTTCTGAGTGTCGCAGCTAACAGTTTTATTAAGGCTTCAGGAACAATAGATTGTGTTTTTTTAAAGAAGAACCATTTAAATTTTTCTGCTAATTTTGCGAATCTTGAACAAAATCTTTTTCAATCAAAAGATTGGATTTCATTACCTAAATATTCAGGCTATGCTCTTGGCTATGGTTTAGAAACTATAATTGGCCCCATTGAAGTAAAATATTCTTGGTCTCCAGAACTTACAAAAGGATTTACTTGGTTTAGCGTTGGATTTTGGTTTTAATTTCGAAACGCGCGTTTTAAGATTGCTTTTTTGTTAAAAACCCTTCGTTTTTTACTTGGTTTTAAGAATTATCAACAATAAAACATTCAAAAAAATTAGAATAATCATTAAAAAAAGCACTTATTTTTTTATTATGTAAAAAAATAAGCGTTTTCGAATTTATAAATGGTAAATCTTTTGTTAAAGTGAATTATTATAAAAAAAATTAATCAAACATGTTTTAAATTTGTAAAACAAAAATGAAGGGGGTGGTTTCCTTTCAAATTTTGATATAAATTTCAT
>JAGNSF010000053.1 GCA_017988155.1 Flavobacterium sp.
TTGTATATTTGCAACCTTAAAATTAATAAAAACAATTTCGTATGTATGCAATCGTAGAGATAGCAGGGCAACAATTCAAAGTAAGCAAAGACTTAAAGGTTTATGTTCACCGTTTGGCTAACGAAGAAGGTTCAAAAGTTTCTTTTGACAAAGTTCTTTTATTAGACGATAAAGGTAATGTAACTTTAGGCGCCCCAGCTATAGAAGGTGCTTCTGTAGAAGCTAAAGTGTTACAACACTTAAAAGGAGACAAAGTTATCATTTTCAAAAAGAAAAGAAGAAAAGGATACAAAAAGAGAAACGGTCATAGACAATATCTTACTCAAATTGTAATTGAAGGTATTACTGTAGGTGGAGCTAAAAAAGCTGCAGCACCTAAAAAAGAAAAAGTAGCCGTTGAAGCGCCAGCAACTGAAGAAGCTAAACCAGCTCCTAAAGCTAAAAAAGCGGCACCGAAAGCTAAAAAAGAAGATACTAAAGAATAATTAACAATATTAAAACCAATACGTCATGGCTCACAAGAAAGGTGTCGGTAGTTCGAAGAATGGTAGAGAATCAGAATCAAAACGTTTAGGCGTTAAGATTTTTGGTGGTCAAGCTGCTATTGCTGGAAACATCATCGTAAGACAAAGAGGTTCTAAACACAATCCAGGTGAAAATGTTTACATCAGTAAAGATCACACACTACACGCAAGAGTAGATGGAGTTGTTAAGTTCCAAAAGAAAAGAGATAACAAATCATACGTTTCTATCCTTCCATTCGAAGCATAATCTGTAGATTTACTATATCATTAAAAAAACCTGTTTCTCACGAAACAGGTTTTTTTGTTTTATACTATTTGCTAATTTAAACCCAAGCACAAACTATTGCCCCGATAATCATCAATGAAACTACCCAAAATCCAGCATGAATGAAAATGTATTTCCAAGATCTTCTTTCAAACAAACCGTTAATTGCAATCACTGGGAAAGCAAAAAACAAACCTGTCATAAAACCATGCAAAGCACCATGTTTAGCTGTTCTGAAAGCTGTACCATAATCAGCCATAAAAGCTGCAAAAGAAGGCTTGGCTTCTGCAATTTTAGTTCCTCCACCTATCATCCCCATTGCACCCATCTGGTGAATTACAAGCATCTGCATAATGAAAGCAATGAAAACAGAAAAGATAAATGTCAGTCCGAAGATTTTAAGCATATTGCCTTTCTGCAATTCTTCTTGGGTCAAGCCCGTTTCTTTCATCCAAACCGTTCCAAAAACTTTTGGGTGGTACCAAACAAAACCTACTAACAAAGTAGTGAAAGCCGCCACAACAGGCGAAATAAAATTCATTTCCATAGCATTAATTTTAGTCGTTAATAGAAACAAATATAAAAATAATACCCATAAAAAAACCCTTACATGACTGTAAGGGTTAAATCAGAAATCAAAAATCGCTAATCAGCAATCTAATATCTAATATCTATAGTATTCTGGTTTGAATGGTCCTTGAACCTCCACTCCAATGTAAGATGCTTGCTCTGGACGTAATGTCTCTAATTCCACACCTAATTTAGCCAAGTGTAAAGCCGCTACTTTTTCATCTAAATGTTTTGGTAACATATACACCTCATTGTTATAAGCCGCACTGTTTTTCCACAATTCGATTTGTGCCAAAGTTTGGTTGGTAAATGAGTTACTCATTACAAAACTTGGGTGACCTGTAGCACAACCTAAGTTTACCAAACGACCTTCAGCCAAGATGATAATATCTTTTCCGTTAACATTGTAGATATCTACTTGAGGTTTCACTTCGTTTTTAGTATGACCAAAGTTTTTGTTCAACCAAGCCATATCAATTTCGTTATCAAAGTGTCCGATGTTACATACAATCGTTTTGTCTCTCATCTGTTCGAAGTGAGATCCTAACACAATATCTTTATTTCCTGTTGTAGTAATAATGATATCAGCAGTTCCAATAACTGTATTCAATTTCTTTACTTCAAAACCGTCCATAGCCGCTTGTAAAGCACAAATTGGATCAATTTCAGTAACGGTTACAATAGAACCCGCACCTCTAAAAGAAGCCGCTGTTCCTTTTCCTACGTCACCGTATCCACAAACAATTACTCTTTTTCCAGCCAACATAATATCGGTTGCTCTTCTAACTGCATCAACAGCCGATTCTTTACATCCGTATTTGTTGTCAAATTTCGATTTAGTAACCGAGTCATTTACATTAATAGCTGGCATTGGTAATGTTCCTGCTTTTACTCTTTCGTATAATCTGTGTACACCAGTTGTAGTTTCTTCAGACAATCCTTTGATTCCTTCAACTAAATGAGGGTAACGATCAATAACCATATTAGTCAAATCTCCACCATCATCCAAAATCATATTCAATGGTTTTCTGTCTTCTCCAAAGAATAAAGTTTGTTCGATACACCAGTCAAAATCTACTTCGTTCAAACCTTTCCAAGCATATACTTGAATTCCAGCAGCAGCAATAGCAGCAGCAGCCTGATCTTGAGTTGAGAAAATATTACAAGAAGACCAAGTTACCTCAGCTCCTAAAGCAATTAAAGTCTCAATCAAAACCGCAGTTTGAATCGTCATGTGCAAACATCCTGCAATACGAGCTCCTTTCAACGGTTGTTCGTCTTTATATTCTGCTCTAAGCGCCATCAATCCTGGCATTTCAGCTTCTGCTAATTCAATTTCTTTTCTTCCCCAAGCCGCTAGAGAAATGTCTTTTACTTTGAAAGCCACATAAGGCATCGTTGCTGTACTCATTTATAGTATATTTGTTGTTGTAAAAATTTTTGCAAAATTACATAATAACTTATGATTTTAAAAACATTCACTCACTTTTATGAATTGTTTAGGTGGCTAATCTTTTAAAAATCAATAAAATAATCGAAATTTATTTCTTTTGGAGCTATTCCCGCCATTCGCTCTATCTTTGCTACTGCCTTCGAGAGCCTCAGTCAGCAACAAAGGATGCCGCTACTGTCGGGGCTAAAACACGTTTTCGGTATGCCATTGTATAAAACCATTCAGCACAATTCCAACACACAAATCCTGATTTGGAACATCACCGAATCCTTCGAACAATTGAACCAAGAAGTCCAATTGAACGAAAAAAATCAACTGCGCCTCAACGGAATGAAGTCCGAGATGCACCAACGTGCCTTTCTGAGCGTACGCAAATTATTGGCGCTAGCAGGCTACTCTGATTTTGATTTGGAATATGATGAATTTGGGAAGCCCCATTTAATAGACGAAAAACACATTTCCATTACCCATTCCCACCACTTTTCGGCCATCATTATAAGTAACGAACCGGTAGGAATCGACATCGAAATGCAACGCGATATCATTCTAAAAATAGCTCATAAATTTGTCAATGACGAAGAACTCGAACGTCTGCAAAAAATAGACATCAACGACTACATCAAAAAACTAACCGTAAAATGGGGAGCTAAAGAAGCTATTTTCAAAATTAAAAATGAAAAAGGAATCAGTTTTAAAGATGATATTCAAGTGGCTCCTTTCGAATTAAACCAAACAAAAACTATAGCCAATTTAAATTTTAATGGAGCCAAACAAAAATTCAACATCCATTTTTCAGAATTGGATACTAATTTTACACTAGTATATGCTTTTGAGAATAACGACACAACTCAAGAACATTAATTATGATAGAATTCTTCTTTGCACAATATAATGAATATAAAACCTACGATATCGTACTAGAAATAATTGCCGTTATTTTAGGAATTGCCAGTGTTTGGTATGCTAAAAAGGATAATATTTTAGTATTCCCAACCGGAATGATTAGCACTTTAATTTATGTGTATTTGCTTTGGAAATGGGTTTTGTGGGGCGACATGATGATCAACGGCTACTACTTTACTATGAGTGTATATGGTTGGTATTGTTGGACACGGAAAAAAGACGGTATTGTTGAATTTCCTATTTCTGTCATTTCGAATGCTGAGAAGCGTATGTCCCTATTTATATTTATCTTTACCGTCGCATTTGTAGTCGCTGTCTACCACTATTTTAACAAATTCAATACTTGGTATGCTTATGTGGACACATTTGTCACCGGGATTTTCTTTATTGGAATGTGGCTTATGGCCAAACGAAAAATAGAAAATTGGGTGTTTTGGATTATTGGAGATATAGTTTCAATTCCGTTGTATTTTGCAAAGGGATTGACTTTTACTAGTTTTCAATATGTAGTATTTACAATTGTTGCCGTATACGGCTATTTAGAATGGAAGAAAACCTTAAACAGCTCTCAACAGGCGCTAAAAGAATACTAAAAATTGCCTTATTTGGTCCCGAAAGTACCGGAAAAACCACTTTGGCAAAACAATTGGCTGAATACTACAAAACCGATTGGGTTCCTGAATTTGCACGCGATTATCTTCAAGAAAAATGGGATAAATCCAAAGCCATTTGCGATGTAAACGATATGTTGCCCATAGCTTACGGCCAAACCCAACTCGAAAACGAAAAGATGGCAACCGCTAATCAATATCTTTTTTGCGATACGAATTTAATGGTAACCAAAGTGTTTTCAGAAGTGTATTACAACTATTGCGACCCTTTGTTAGACCAAGCGGCGCGCGAACACGAATACGATTTGTTTTTCTTAACCAATATTGATGTGCCGTGGGAAAAAGACGATTTGCGTGATAAACCTGAAGGACGTGAAACGGTTTTTAGCGTTTTCAAACAGTCCTTAATTGACAACAACAAACCATTTATTACCCTTTCTGGCGATGCAAGCTTACGCTTAAAAAAAGCAGTTTCTATTATTGATGATTTGACTTTAGCATTACAAAAAGGGCAATCTTCTTTGGAGTTTGTTCAAATGTATCTTAAGGGGGTTAGTAAATAATCCTTAGTGCCTTAGGGCCTTCGTAGCAGAAAAAATGAACAGAGAACAACTTTTTACCGAACTTAGTTATAAAGCCGTTCGCAGTAGCGGAGCGGGTGGACAAAACGTGAATAAAGTGTCCTCAAAAGTCATTCTAACTTTTGACATTTTAAAATCACAAGGACTTTCAGAAGAAGAAAAAATACTACTGGTTACCAATCTCAATTCGCGTTTAACTTCAGAAAATGTTTTAATTTTAAACTGTGACGAAGACCGAAGCCAGCTCAAAAACAAGGAAATTGTAATCAAACGCTTTTTTGAATTATTGAAAAAAGGGCTTTTTGTACCCAAAGAGCGTAAAGCAACCAAAATTCCTAAAGCAGCCATCCGAAAAAGAATAAAAGACAAAAAGAACCTTGGCGAAATCAAAAAATCCCGAAGGAAACCTGATTTAGATTAGTTTTTTTGCCACAAACCTGCTTGCCGCAGGCAGGGACACAAGGACGCAAGGTTTGATTTTGTATTTGTAATTGATATTGATTCTTGAAATTGATATTGTAATTGATATTGTAATTGCCATTTTTAGTTTTATCTTTGTACCGTCTCAAGGGGTGCTCTAAATAACGAGCTGAGATTATACCCAATGAACCTGGGCAGGTAATGCTGCTAAGGGAAAAAAGACCAACAATTAATGTAAACGTTAATCTTGAGGTCTAGAGTTACCATTAAATTTTTTTAACCAAGAATAATTTACCCCTGTTATTCGTAATCTTTTTACGAATGAAAATTGTATTATTCAAAACGAGCCAAAAGCAACTGCTTTTAAGCTCATTCCTGTTGTTCACTTTGGCAACATTTGCTCAAGAAAAGGCAAAAGACACCACACAAATCAATCAACTCGACGAAGTGTTAGTTTCGGCGATTCGCGTGACTTCCAAAACGCCGGTTAGTTTTAGCAACCTTTCCCAAAAGGAAATTAAGACCCGTAATTTAGGGCAAGACATTCCAATTTTAATGAATTACATGCCTTCAGTGGTAACTACTTCTGATGCTGGAAATGGAGTGGGTTATACCGGGATTCGTGTTCGTGGAAGCGATGCAACCCGCGTTAACGTAACCATTAACGGAATTCCGTACAATGATTCAGAAAGTCACGGAACATTTTGGGTCAATATGCCTGACTTTGCCTCTTCACTTCAGAGCATTCAATTACAGCGTGGTGTTGGAACTTCTACCAATGGTGCAGGAGCTTTTGGCGCCAGCTTAAACATGTTAACTGATTCGTATTCGGAGAAAGCAGCTGGCGAAATATCCAATTCTTTTGGGAGTTTCAATACACGCAAGCATACTATAAAGTTCAGTACCGGTTTACTTAATGATCATTTTGAGATTGCGGGACGTGTTTCTACATTGAAGTCAGATGGTTATATTGATCGAGCGAGTTCTGACTTAAAATCCTATTTTTTACAAGGAACTTATGTGGGAAAAACGACATTAATCAAAGCCTTGGCTTTTGGCGGAAATGAAAAAACCTATCAATCCTGGAACGGAATTGACGGCGAAACCTTGTTAAGTAATAGAACCTTCAATTCGGCGGGTATTTATACTGACGAGTTGGGACAAACGCGTTTCTATAACAATGAAACCGACAATTACCAACAAGATCATTATCAATTGCATTGGAACGAAAAGGTTTCTAATAATTGGAATACCAACCTTGCGTTTCATTACACCAAAGGAAAAGGCTATTATGAAAACTATAAGGAAGAGGCGGATTTTTCAAGTTATGGTTTAACTCCTATTTCAATTAATGGGAATAGCATCAACACGACGGATTTAATTCGTCAAAAATGGTTGGACAATGATTTTTATGGCACTACATTTTCAGCTAATTACCAATCGGGCGCAATAGAATTTATCTTTGGCGGAAGCTATAATAAATACGAAGGCGACCATTTTGGAAAAGTAATTTGGGCAAGATATGCTTCGCAATCCGAATTAGGCGATCATTATTATGATGATTATGCTTCTAAAACAGACGGTACCGCTTTCGCGAAAGCCAATTACAAAGTGAATGAAAAATGGAGTCTTTTTGGCGACTTACAAGTTCGAAATGTACACTACAAAACCAATTCCTATGAAACAGGTTTAGTGAATGACAACTTTAGTTTTTTCAACCCAAAAGCAGGGGTAAATTACGCAATCAATAGTAAAAACAGCTTGTACTTTTCGTATGCAAGAGCCAATAGAGAACCCAATCGTACGGATTATGAAGGTGGAAGTGTGAAACCTGAAAAATTAAATGATTTTGAAATGGGTTGGAGGTATTTAACAGAAAAAATTCAATTGAATTCCAACCTGTATTATATGGCTTACAAAGACCAATTGATTCTTACCGGAACCTTAGACGATGTGGGAAGTCCTATACGTTCTAACAGTGAAAACAGTTACCGATTAGGATTAGAAGTAGATGCTGCCATACTAGTTTCGAAAAAAATCAGTCTTCGACCTAACCTTACATTAAGTCGTAATCAAAATATAGATTTGGCGGTAAGCGGACAAAATTACGGTACCAAAGACATTTCGTATTCGCCATCTGTAATTGCTGGAAACAGTTTGATTTATAAGCCTACCGAAAGTTTGCAAATAGTTTGGTTGCAAAAATATGTGGGACAACAATACATGAACAATATAGAGTCGGCAGAATCTAAATTAGCGGATTATTTCATCAATGATTTGAATGTTTCGTACGAAATAAAACCAAAATCCATCTTCAAATCGATAGTAATCAAAGGATTAGTTAATAATATTTTGGATAAGAAATACAGTTCAAACGGGTATATGTGGGACGTTTATCCCTATTATTACCCACAAGCCGGAACTAATTTCTTAGCAGGCTTGACGTTGAAATTTTAGATTGCTTTATAGAATTAATTCTAAGAAATCCTGGTAGTACTATCAGGATTTTTTAATTGTATATTCTAAGCACATTCCCGTTAACTTCCACACGATATTGTTTCAATGGGTATTGCAAACTTCCTTGCCCCGTAAACAAACTATAGGTTTTACTATCACAAGGACAAACCGCTTCTATCCCATTAATCGTCAATGTAGAACAAGCCGTTGGAGTTTGGTTTGGGCAGGCTGCATCAAAGGCATTATAACCGCTTCCTGTATTAAAAATAAGGAGTCCCTTTACTCCTTTTCCGGCATAATAAACGGCATTACTCGGGTACTGAAGATTAGAATACAAAGGCAAATTCATATTGATATCTACCGTAAAAGTATAATTAGGAATAAAAGGATTGTTGTTAACTGGTCCGCTATTCGAACACGAATAAAATATTGGAAAAAGGAAAGCAAACAGGAACAATTTTTTCATTATTTTAAGTATTTGGAAGAAAAGAATTAGCGAAACAAATTTAATTTATTTACATTTGATATAGATTGTAATAGGGAATATATTTACAATCTAATTAAAATTATACTATCTTTGTGAAAAGAAATCCCGTCCTGATGGGATTTTTTCTATTTTATATAAACGATGAAGTTATGAGCACAGTATCTTATTACACCGCAGAAGGATTAAAAAAATTAAGAGAAGAATTAGATCATTTAAAAAGCGTGATGCGCCCAAAAGCATCACAAGATATTGCTGATGCAAGAGATAAAGGAGATTTATCTGAAAATGCTGAATACGACGCGGCAAAAGAAGCGCAAGGTATGTTGGAGATGCGTATTGCCAAATTAGAAGAAATCCATTCTAACGCACGTTTGATAGATGAAACTCATTTAGACGTTTCCAAAGTATTGGTATTGTCTAAAGTAAAAATCAAAAACCAAACTAACGGAATGGAAATGATTTATACTTTGGTTGCTGAAAGCGAAGCCGATTTAAAAACTGGAAAGATTTCCGTAACCTCTCCTATCGGGAAAGGATTATTAGGAAAATCGGTTGGCGAAGTGGCTGAAATTACAGTTCCTAATGGGGTTTTAAAATTTGACATTTTAGAAATTACCAGAGACTAAATTGAATCCTATGAGCTCTATTTTTACCAAAATTGTAAACGGAGAAATTCCTTGTTACAAAATTGCAGAAGACGCTAATTTTTTAGCTTTTTTGGATGTCAATCCCAATGCAAAAGGGCATACGCTATGCATTCCGAAACAAGAAATTGACCAACTTTTTGAAATAGACGATGAACTCTATTTAGGTTTGATGCAATTTTCTAAAAAAATAGCTACAGCCTTGCAAAAAACAGTGCCTTGCAAACGCATCGGAATGGCGGCAATAGGTTTAGAAGTACCTCACGCCCACATTCACCTAATTCCATTGAACGAAATGAATGAAATGCGTTTCCAAAATAAAGTCACCATGACCAAGGAAGAATTTGAGGCTTTAGCCAAAGAAATTCAGAGCCATTTGTAAAATATAAAAAAGCGAATCAATTTAAACGGATTCGCTTTTTTTATAA
>JAGNSF010000054.1 GCA_017988155.1 Flavobacterium sp.
ACACAAATGCAAATCCTAAAAACCACTGAAATTGCGACTGAAAATCGGCCATTTGAGTGGCTTCAAATTCGGTTTTTTCAATATTGTTTAAGGCGTTTTTCACATAGTCAATCACCTCTTTTGTATTAGCTCCATTGGCATACCCCCCTTTAGTTGCCTTTGCAATGGCGGTTAAACTTTCGGAGTTCAATTTAGTAATCACCACTTCGTTATTATTGTCTCTTTTCAAGCCTTCGATCACACCATTGCGTCGTAGCGGAATAGTTCCTCCATTTGGAGTTCCCACACCAATAGTGATAATTTTAATACCTAATTTATTAGCTTCTTCCGCAGCAGCTTCAGCTCCTTCTGAATGGTCTTCTCCATCCGAAACTAAAATCAATAACTTGCTCGTTTTTTTATCATCAAAATAGGTTGCCGACAATCGAATCGCTTCATCCAAAGACGTTCCAACAGACGAAACCATATCCGTGTTCATACTTTGCAAAAACATTTTGGCCACACTATAATCGGTTGTAATAGGCAAAACAGGAAACGAACTCCCTGCATAGGCTACAATACCGATTCTATCATTTCCTAATTGATTAATAATTTGAGAAACCAATTGTTTGCTTTTCTCTAAACGACTAGGAGCTACATCTTCGCAGAGCATGCTTTTAGATACATCTATTGCAAAAACAATGTCGATTCCTTCGCGTTTAACGGTTTCCATTTTAGTGCCAACTTTTGGATTGACCAAGCCCAAAATCAAAGCTGCTAATGCCAAAAGTAAGACCCCTAATTTTAAAATCGGTTTGAATACAGAACTGTCCGGACTCAATTGTTGCACCAATTCTAAATCGCCAAATTCGCGTTGTTTTTTTCGCTTCCAATATTGATTGAAAAGAAAAACCAACACCAAAATTGGTAGTAGGAAAAGTAAGTACAAATATTTTTTCTCGTCTAATTCCATTATTGAATTTCTCTTTTTAACCACTAAGTTCACTAAGTAATTACACTAAGTTCACTATTTTCTATGTTGTATATTCAAAACCTACTGTGTGCCCTGTGCGTTCCTTGTGGTCTTTGTGTTTAAATAATTTAAATAAATGATCGGTAAACCGTATTTCGCAATCCTAATTCTAGCAACAATAAAAAACCTGCTAACCAAACAAAGGGTCTGTATTTTTCATCATAATCATAAAATTTCAACTCTTCAATTTCTGTAGTTTCTAATTTATTGATGGCTGCATATATTTTTTCTAACTTATTGTTACTTGTCGCTCTGAAATATTTTCCGTCTGTTTTACGCGCAATATTTTTCATTAACTGTTCGTCAATTTCTACTTGCATCATACGGAATAAAAATTGTCCGTTAGGTGCAATCGCATACGGAAATTCAGCCATTCCATTGGTTCCAATTCCCACTGTATAGACTTTGATTCCGTATTGCTTTGCAATATCAGAAGCTGTTTCTGGCTCAATAAATCCAGCGTTATTTACACCATCAGTCAATAAAATAATCACTTTGCTTTTGGCTTTACTGTCTTTCAAACGGTTGACGGCTGTCGCCAATCCCATACCGATTCCCGTTCCGTCTTGCAATACATTATCGTATTTGATACTTTCTATCGCTTGCAGTATAATCGCTTTATCACTTGTTACCGGAGTTTTAGTATACGCTTCAGAAGCATACACCACTAATCCGATTCGGTCATTAGGTCTTTCGTCAACAAAACTAGCTGCCACTTTTTTCAAAGCTTCCATTCGGTTCGGTTTCAAATCCTTGGCCAACATACTTCCTGAAACGTCAATTGCCATTACAATATCAATTCCTTTTGTTGTTTTGGTTTTGTTACTAATGTCCACGGTTCTTGGTCGAGCCATGGCTACAATTAAAGCCATCAATGCCAACAAACGAAACACTCCTAAAAAGGGATATAACTTCACAAAAAATGATTTAGAACCTGAGAACCCTGCCGTTGAACTTATTTTTAAAGTCGCCGTTTGTTGGTTTCTTTTCAAATACAACCAAGCAGCTGCCGCTGGAATCAACAGCAACAACCAAAAAAATTCTGGATTTAAAAAACTTAATTTTTCCATTAATTACTGGCTTGTCTTAGTTCAACTGATTGTAACATTCGCTCTGCAATAGCGCTTCCGTATTGATCTCCTTCTGGAAACACAATCATAATTTGTTGTAATCCTTGATTTTGTTTGAAATACAAAATCTCATAATATACTTTTTCACTAGATTTAGTCAAAGGATTTAACATTGACATCGTTCCATAACCTTTCAACCCTTGTACACCACTTTCGGTTTCAAAGTCTTCTTGTTTAACTATAATATTTTGACCGCCTTGGGCTTCAATTATTTTTAAATTTCCTTCCATGGCTTTTGCCAAATCAATATCCGTTGGTTGTTTGAATTGACTGGTAGAAACCATAATGTAAAACCCATTCATCATGTCGCCATGTTGAAACAACTGCATTTCTTTAATTAATGCCATGGTGTTTTTAGGTAAGACTTTTTCGGCATCAATACGTTTTAACACTTGAGGAGTTTCAATTAGAATTCCAGGATTTCCGTATTCACTTTTTACCCATTCGCCTTCTAATAATTCTTTGGTTTCACGACCAAAAACAGTATCAATAACATATCCAAAACCACGAGTTACCACAAAAAATCCAGTTGCCAAAACAAGTAAAAGTAGTACTGAAACAATCGCAGTACGAATTTGTTTTGCTTTCTTTTTCTTTAATTGCATTTGGATTTGCTGTTGTCTTTGTACCTCGTTTAATAGCAAATCCTCTTCCTCAGGAATCTCAACAGGAATCGCCTTGTCCAAAGTTAAAATCGCTTTTTGGATTTTGTTTCTATCTTCGGTAATTTCAAAATCCATCGGTTTCGACTTTGCGAATTTCACTAAATCGGCTTGTTTTAAAACGCGTTCTAAGTTTTCGATTGTTTCTTGCGAAAGCGTCATTTTCTTTTTGACAGAAGCGGCTCTCAAAGCCGTAATCAGTTCCGAAGTCGTACTTTCCATGGCTGGAATTTCGATAGCTTCTTCGATATAGTTTCTAGCTATGTCTGTCAATTCACTATAATATTCTTTGATTTCTCCGTTTTGCCACAATTCTTTTTGCTCCAAAATGGTCAATAAAGAGGTTGCTTTTTCGATAGGTGTTTTATACACTTCTTCTTCATTCTCTTTGTTTTGCCTTTTCTTAAAGTACCAGTACGCGAAAGCCCCTATTCCTGCAAGGATTATAATCGCTAACAAATACTTCCACCAATTGCCCCAATGACTCTCAGCCGCCACAATATTCTTGATATCGTACATTTTTTGTTGCAACGTATCAACTTTTACATTAGCTACCTCAACCAAAAGTGAGTCGGAAAAAAACGGTTTTTTGTTAATCAATATTGGCACTCTTGGAATAGTATATTTCCCAGAATCAAATTGGGTTAAACCATATTTTTTAACCAATTCGTAGCGATCGTCATTCCAAATAGTATCTATTGGATACGAACGAATCACTTCCAATGCTCCAATGTTTTTCAATTTAGGAAAAACCACTCTAGCTGCAGTATCAACGGAAGCTTTCAAGGTCAATTTGAACTCAGCGCCAATTTTATTGCGCGTTGTGTCCAAAGCCGTCGTCACTTTTTGTGCAAAAAGCGAAGTGGAAATTAGAAACAATACTATGTATGCTATTTTTTTCATTTATACTATTCAGAAATTTTGATTTCTGATTGTTGATTAACGATTAGTGATTTTTGATTTTTCGTTTATTCACTTTATTTAAAATCTAAAATCTCTATCTCGATTTAAAATATCCTAATAATTTGGTGACATAACTTTCATCAACTCGGGTGTTTACCACTCCAGAGCCTGATTTACTGAAAGTTTCTTTAAAATAATTCACTCGATCGTGATAGTGTTTTTCGTAGATCATGCGAACCGATTTAGAACCTGTGTCAACTAATTGCACTATTCCAGTTTCAGCATCCAACATGGGAACCATGCCTAAATTTGGCATTTTTTCTTCGCGAATGTCATACACTCGAATACCCGTAATGTCGTGTTTCTTAGAAGCAATTTTCAATGTTTGCTCGTATTCCTGCGTCATAAAATCAGAAATCACAAAAACAATAGCTTTCTTTTTTTGGGTTCCCGACAAGAATTTCAAGGCTTGAGCCAAATCGGTTTTGTTGCTTTTTCCTTCAAACTCGATGAGTTCGCGGATGATTCGCAATACATGCGAGCGGCCTTTTTTAGGTGGAATGTACAATTCGATTTCATCTGAAAACAGAATCAATCCAATCTTATCATTATTTTGAGTTGCCGAAAAAGCCATAGTAGCAGCGATTTCAGTGACAATATCTTTTTTAAACTGATTTTTGGAACCAAAACTCTCCGAACCCGAAATATCGACCATTAACATCATTGTCAATTCGCGTTCTTCTTCAAAAACCTTAACATGTGCTTCGTTGTATCGCGCGGTAACATTCCAGTCAATCGCACGAATATCGTCTCCATATTGGTATTGACGTACTTCGCTAAAAGTCATCCCACGTCCTTTAAAAGATGTGTGGTATTCTCCCGAAAAGATGTGATCGCTCAATCTTCGGGTTTTGATTTCTATTTTTCGGACTTTTTTGAGTAGGTCTTTTGTATCCATTTTATTTACTGCCACAAAGGCGCAAAGTCACAAAGTTTATCTTTCAAGAAATTAAGGTACCTCAACTTCGTTTACGATTTTGTTGATGATGTCTACAGAAGTAATGTTTTCGGCTTCTGCTTCATACGTAACGCCAATTCTATGACGCAATACATCATGAACTACGGCACGAACGTCTTCTGGAATTACATACCCACGACGCTTGATGAAGGCGTAACATTTAGCAGCATTAGCCAAATTGATGCTTCCACGTGGCGAAGAACCAAAACTAATCAAGGGTTTTAAATCGGCTAGTTTGTATTTTTCTGGATAACGCGTAGCGAAAATAATATCTAAAATATATTTCTCGATTTTTTCATCCATATAGACTTCACGAACTGCTTCTTGAGCGCGTAAAATTTGTTCTATAGAAACGACTTGATTTACTTTTTCATAGCTTCCGCTCAAATTCTGACGAATCACCAAACGCTCTTCATCCATTTTTGGATAATCAATCACTGTTTTCAACATAAAACGATCGACTTGTGCTTCAGGCAACTGATACGTTCCTTCTTGTTCAATTGGGTTTTGCGTAGCTAAAACTAAAAACGGTCGGTCTAATTTAAAAGTCGTATCGCCAATAGTCACTTGTTTTTCCTGCATCGCCTCTAATAAAGCTGATTGCACTTTGGCTGGTGCACGGTTAATCTCATCCGCTAAGACAAAATTGGCAAAAATAGGACCCTTTTTAATTGAGAATTCATTTTGCTTGATGTTATAAATCATCGTTCCTACCACATCGGCTGGTAATAAGTCGGGTGTGAATTGGATTCGGCTAAACGAACCTGCAACTGCTTGCGAAAGCGTATTAATTGCTAAAGTTTTAGCCAATCCCGGAACTCCTTCTAACAAAATATGGCCTTGACCAAGTAGTCCGATTAACAATCGTTCGACCATGTGCTTTTGACCTACAATTACCTTGTTCATTTCCATAGTAAGGAGATCGATAAAAGCACTTTCTCTTTCTATTTTCTCATTAATTGCTCTAATGTCTAAAGTCGATGTATTCTCTTCCATTGTGATATTTTTTAAACCTTCTTTTATACGGTTTTCTTTTGCGAGTGCAAATTGAATTTTTTTTTAGAAGTAAGATGTTAAAGAATGGTTAAAACTTCGGTGAAAAGCCTAATTTTAAGGACGAATTGTGATAGAATTTATCTATTTTTAAGAACTCTATTCAATTTGAAAGAAAATACTAGATTTACCAATTAGAAATACTTTATAGCACAATGAGTAAAACAACACTATCTCCTATAATTGCTGGGGCAATGAATTGGGGAATTTGGGACAAAAATCTCAATACAAAAGAGATGGAAAACATCATCCATTTGTGTTTAGAAAATAAAATTAGCACTTTTGATCATGCCGATATTTATGGTGATTATACTACCGAGGCTGACTTTGGAAAAGCCTTTAGTTCTAGTAAAATTGATCGTCAAAAAATTCAGTTGATTTCGAAATGTGGTATCCAAATGGTAACCAAAAACCGAAATAATTCAATTAAGCATTACGAGTATTCCAAAGAGTATATTATTTGGTCGGTAGAGAATTCTTTGAAAAACTTAGCTACAGATTATTTGGATATACTTTTATTGCACCGCCCTAGTCCGTTAATGCAAGCGGACGAAATTGCAGAAGCGGTAGTAAAATTAAAAGCAGATGGGAAAATTGTTGATTTTGGTTTGTCCAATTTCACAACTTCACAAACTGAATTGATTAGTCAGAAAACAGAAGTTAGTTTTAACCAAATTCAATTTTCAGCTTCGCATCACGAAGCGATGTTGGACGGCAGTTTGGATTATATGCAAGTGAACGGCATTCGCCCCATGTCTTGGAATCCGCTAGGAAGTGTGTTTAGAGAAGATAATGAGCAAACCCGACGTATGAAAAAATTGTTAGCGCAATTGGTTTCTAAATACGGAGCTGGTTCAGATACAATTTTATTGGCTTGGATTTTACAACATCCTGCGAAGGTTATACCTATTGCCGGAACGGTAAACGTAGCCCGAATTCAGGCCTTGATGAAAGCGACTCAATTGCCTTTAGAAAAAGAAGATTGGTTCGCCATTTGGAGCGAAAGTATGGGTAAAAATGTGCCTTAATAACAAAATTAAAAAATGAGTAAAATAGCCTTAATAACTGGAGCTACCAGCGGAATTGGAAAAGCAACTGCTATAATTTTAGCCAAAAGCAACTATAAATTAGTGCTTTGTGGCCGTCGGCAAGATCGTTTGGATGAGCTAAAATCTGCCCTTTCTGAATTCACATCGGTACATACTTTGCAATTTGATGTGAGAGATAAAAAAGCGGTTTTTGAACAAATTAATTCCTTGCCTGAAGCTTTCTCCGCAATTGATATTTTAATTAATAATGCTGGAAATGCGCACGGTTTAGACCCCATTCAAAATGGCAATCTAGACGATTGGGACGCTATGATTGACGGAAATATCAAAGGACTATTATATGTTTCCAAAGCAATTATTCCGCAAATGATAGCGCGAAAATCAGGACATATCATCAACATTGGCTCGACCGCTGCCAAAGAAGTGTACCCTAACGGAAATGTATATTGTGCTACCAAACACGCTGTCGATGCTTTGAACCAAGGAATGCGAATGGACTTGAATCCGTTTGGAATTCGAGTAGGCGCTATTCATCCGGGGATGGTTTCTACCGAATTTAGCAACATTCGTTTTAAAGGTGATGACGAAAAAGCACAAAATGTGTACAAAGGTTTTTCTCCGTTACAAGCCGAAGACATTGCTGATATCATCCATTTTGTAGTATCAAGACCGTATCACGTGAATATTGCTGATTTGATTGTAATGCCTACTGCACAGGCTTCGTCTGGAATTGTGAATCGTTCTTTATAAAGAAATAAATATGAGAACACTCGTTATTGGCGATATACACGGAGGATTGCGCGCATTACATCAAATTTTAGAAAGAAGCAAGGTTAGTCCAAACGATAAACTCATCTTTTTAGGAGATTATGTCGATGGCTGGAGTCAATCTCCTGAGGTAATAGACTTACTAATTTCAATGAAAGAAACCCACAACATCGTATGTATTCGTGGCAATCATGATGATTTATTACTCAACTGGCTAAAGCACAAAACGGACAATCCGCAATGGTTTGAACACGGCGGGGAAGCTACTGTTACCGCCTATCAAAAGCGAGACATCAAAACGTTAGCAGCTCACATTAATTTCTTAGAATCTTTGGAAGATTATCATCTTGATGATCACAATAGATTGTTTATCCATGCCGGATTTACGAATATGAACGGTGTTGGTTTTGAATATTTCCCAAAGCTTTTTTATTGGGACAGAACCCTTTGGGAAACGGCATTAGCCTTGGATAAAAACATGAAAATAACGGATGTTGCTTATCCTAAACGCTTTACTCTATATAACGAAATCTTCATTGGACACACGCCTGTTTCAAGAATTGGAAAAACAATTCCTGTTCAGATGGCGAATGTTTGGAATGTAGATACCGGTGCTGCTTTTAAAGGACCGCTTACCATTATGGACGTAGATTCTAAAGCGTTTTGGCAAAGTGAAAATTTAGATACTTTATACCCAAACGAAAAAGGGCGAAACTAAAAAATCCGCTTGATTTGGGTACTTCAAGCGGATTTTTAAATTAAATAATTCCTTACTACAAGTCAAATTTAATTCCTTGTGCCAATGGCAAACTAGTGGTATAATTGATCGTATTAGTTTGACGTCTCATATACACTTTCCAAGCGTCAGAACCTGATTCACGACCACCACCTGTTTCTTTTTCTCCTCCAAAAGCGCCTCCAATTTCAGCACCCGAAGTTCCAATATTGACATTGGCAATTCCGCAATCTGAACCGGCAACTGAAAGAAATAGTTCTGCTTCACGTAAATTATTAGTCATTATTGCTGAAGATAACCCTTGTGCAACTCCATTTTGAATAGCAATAGCGTTAGTAACATCTCCTGTATATTTTAATAAATACAAAATAGGTGCAAAAGTTTCATGTTGCACAATTTCAAACGTGTTTTTGGCTTCGGCGATAGCAGGTTTTACATAACAACCGCTTTCGTATCCTTCGCCAGAAAGAACGCCTCCTTCTACAAGAATATTGCCTCCTTCTTCTACTACTTTAGACAAAGCTTTGGAATACATTTCAACGGCAAGCGTGTCAATAAGTGGTCCCACATGATTTTTCTCGTCTAAAGGATTTCCTATACGCAATTGTTTGTACGCTGAAACCAAAGCATCTTTTACTGTATCATAAATACTTTCATGAATAATCAAACGACGTGTTGATGTACAACGTTGTCCCGCAGTTCCAACAGCGCCAAAAACAGCTCCGATAACTGTCATTTTAATATCAGCATCTGCCGTTACAATAATAGCATTATTTCCACCTAATTCTAATAACGATTTTCCTAAACGTCCTGCAACAGTTTGAGCCACAATTTTTCCCATTCGTGTAGAACCTGTCGCAGAAATCAAAGGTATACGAGCATCTTTAGTCATTAGTTCGCCAATGGAATAATCCCCATTAATAAGACAGGAAATCCCTTCTGGCAAGTTGTTTTCGCGGATAACTTCGGCAATAATATTTTGACAGGCAATGCCACAAA
>JAGNSF010000242.1 GCA_017988155.1 Flavobacterium sp.
AACCAACTGGTGAAGAAATTGTCTTACCGCGTTTTGCTGTAGTAGGTCGTCCAAATGCAGGTAAATCAAGTTTTATCAATGCGTTAATTGGTCAAGACCGATACATTGTAACTGATATTGCAGGAACGACTCGAGATGCCATTGATACTAAATTTGACCGTTTTGGGTTTGAGTTCAACTTAGTGGATACGGCTGGAATTCGTCGTAAAGCGAAAGTGAAAGAAGATTTAGAATTTTATTCGGTGATGCGTTCGGTAAGAGCCATTGAGCATGCCGATGTTTGTATCTTAATTATCGATGCTACTCGCGGATTTGAAGGACAAGACCAAAGTATTTTTTGGTTGGCTGAGAAAAACCGTAAAGGAGTTGTGATATTAGTAAACAAATGGGATTTGGTTGAAAAAGACACCATGTCTACGCGCGATTACGAAGAGAAAATCAGAAAAGAATTAATGCCGTTTACGGATGTGCCTATTCTTTTTGTTTCGGCTTTGACTAAACAACGTTTGTTAAAAGCATTAGAGGCTACGGTTCAGGTATATGAAAATAGACAACAACGCATTCCTACTTCTAAATTCAACGAATTCATGTTGAAAGTGGTAGAAGCCTATCCGCCACCAGCTACTAAAGGTAAGTATGTGAAAATTAAATATTGCATGCAATTGCCTACGCAAACGCCACAGTTTGTATTCTTTGCTAACTTACCGCAATATGTAAAAGAACCGTACAAAAGGTATTTGGAAAACAAAATCAGAGAAAAATGGGACTTCTCAGGAGCGCCAATCGATATTTATATCAGAGAGAAATAATACAAAAAGTTCCGAGAAATCGGGACTTTTTGTATTTATAACAAGTTTTCTTAATTATAATGATTCAATAATTAAACAGTTTTTTCATTCTTATACATAGGCGTTTTATTATTTTGAAATAGTTAATTATGATTAATTTTTAATTCTTAATTTTATAAAAAAAATAAAATGAGTTTCAACAACAAAGTCATTTGGATTACGGGAGCTTCGAGCGGAATAGGCGAGGCCTTAACTCTTGCATTGGCTCATCAAGCACAATCTGTAATTATTTCTGCACGAAATGAAACCGCTTTAAATGCAATTAACGAGCGTCTTCCTTTAGCCCAAATTGCGGTTTTGCCCTTTGATTTATTAGATTATGAAAATGCTTCTGCAGTTGTTGAAAAAGCCATTTCTTTTTTTGGGAAAGTGGATATTCTAATTAATAATGGCGGAATTAGTCAACGGTCATTGATCGCTGAAACGGATCTTCAAGTTGATAAAAAAATCATGGAGGTGGATTATTTTGGAACGATTGCATTGACCAAAGCACTTTTACCTCATTTTATAAAAAATCATTCGGGTCATTTTGTAACAGTTACCAGTTTGATGGGGAAATTTGGCGCTCCTTATCGTTCTGGATATTGCGCTGCTAAACACGCTTTACATGGTTATTTTGATGTACTGCGCATGGAACACGAAAAAGATGGTATAGAGGTGACTTTAGTTTGTCCAGGATTTGTTCAAACTAATGTAGCTATCAATGCCTTAACGGCTGATGGAAGTCCTCAAGCTAAAAATAGCGAATCAACTGAAAACGGAATGGAATTGTCTGAATTCATACCTAAAATGATTCGAGCAATAGAACAAAAGAAATTTGAAGTTTATATTGCCAAAAATGAGTTACTAGGAATTTATTTAAAACGATTTTTCCCAAAATACTTACATAAACTAGTCGTTAAAAGTAAAGTCCGATAATAAACAAAAAGCGCTACCCTAGAGTAGCGCTTTTTGTTTTGTTTAGATTTGTATTTACCAACTTCCACTAGAACCTCCGCCAGAGAATCCGCCGCCGCCAAAACCTCCTCCGAAGCCTCCGCCACCAAATCCACCGCCTGACGAACCTCCAAAACCACCTCTGTTACCACTTCCTAAACTACTAAGAACTAGAATGTCTAAAAGGCTTGGTCCTCCACCAAATCCACCAGAACCGCCTGAATTACCTCCTCCTTTTTTATTTCTTGAGAATAAAATGAAGACAATAACAATGATGATTATAAATGGAAGTATTGGAAAATCTTTGTCTTTATTTTGTTTGCGGGTTCCTTTGTATTTGCCTTTAAAAACATCAATAATGGCATCAGTACCTTTGTCTAAACCGTTGAAATAACTTCCCGCTTTGAATTCGGGAATGATAATATTTCGGATGATTTCACCACCAGTTCCTGCAGTTAATCGATCTTCCAAACCATAACCAGGGTTGATTGCTATTTTCTTTTCGGCTTTTGCTAATAAAATAATTACCCCATTGTCTTCTTTGGCTTGACCAATCCCCCAAGTTTGCGCCCAGTTGGTAGCGAGTTGACTCACGTCTTCGCCTTTCAGACTTTTAATGGTAATAATTACAATTTGGGTAGTGGTAGAATCAGAATAGTGTACCAGTTTTTCTTCTAGCTGTGCTTTTTCAGTTTCGCTAAGTACTTTGGCATAATCGTACACCGAAGTTTGAAATGCCGGTTTTTCAGGAATGGTAAATTGTGCAAAACCAATTTGTGTCAAGAATAAACAAACGAATACTTGTAAAAAAGTAGGAGTGTGGAATAGTGCTTTCATTATCCTTTTGAGATTTCGTTTGATAATTCGTTAGTGTCGTCAGTTTGCCAAGGGAA
>JAGNSF010000055.1:0-5494 GCA_017988155.1 Flavobacterium sp.
GAAATGCGTTTCCAAAATAAAGTCACCATGACCAAGGAAGAATTTGAGGCTTTAGCCAAAGAAATTCAGAGCCATTTGTAAAATATAAAAAAGCGAATCAATTTAAACGGATTCGCTTTTTTTATAACTCAATTGTATCGTACTTCCTTTTCCAATTTCGGACTGAACTACTTTAATAAACCCTTTATGGTATTCTTCCACAATTCGCTTAGTTAAAGAAAGTCCTAAACCCCAACCTCTTTTTTTAGTTGTAAAACCAGGTTCAAATATCTTTTTGAATTGGCTTTTTAATATTCCATTTCCAGTATCGGAAACCTTAATTTTTACCGAATCCCCTTCTTGCTCAATAACCAAATCTAAATTTCCCTTGCCTTTCATAGCATCAATGGCATTTTTAACCAAATTCTCAATGGTCCAACTGTGCAAAGTTGTATTAATCAAAACAAAAACAGGCAACTCAGGCGCTTGAAAAGAAAACACGACTTGCTTGGAGAATCGTGATTGTAAATAATCAAAGGTTGCTTGAGTTGCTGCGATAATATCTTGATTCTCTAATTTGGGCTCCGACCCAATTTTAGAAAAACGATCCGTAATCGTTTGCAAACGCTCAATGTCTTTTTCAATTTCTAGCGTGGTGGATTGAGCAACATTTTCAGCTTTCAATAATTCGATCCAACCAATCAAAGACGACAAAGGCGTGCCTATTTGGTGCGCGGTTTCCTTAGCCATTCCCGCCCAAAGTTTGTTTTGAGTCGCCATTTTGGTGCTGCGGTAAAAATTATACACCAAGGCAGCAAACAAAACGATAATCAGCAACAATGCAATTGGGTAGTATTTTAATTTATTCAATAAAGCTGAATTTCCATAATACAACTTTTGAAACTTGCCAGGAGAATACTCAATTACAATAGGGTCATTTTCATTTTTAAGATTGGCTAAAAAACGAGCGGATTCTATATTACTAGTGATTATTTTATCCTCAACATTTACTGCATTGATTATCTTGTTGTTTTCAGTCAAAATAATTGGAATAGACGAATTGGTGCTGAAAATTTGGAGTGGCAATTCCACATCAGTATTGGCATCGGCATTGATTAATGTTTTTTGAGCCTTCGCCCAAAGATTCATCTTTAAACGTTCTTCATTTTTGAATATTTGGAAAAAAGTATAGGTATTCCAAAGTATTAATGAGATAATACAAAAAGAAGCCAAGATAATGAACCAGCGCGTAGTGTTGCGTTTATCCGAAAAAAACATAGATTCAATTTAGTTTATAAATGTAACGAAATAATTTGAAAAAAATTTTAGTACAAAGCCTACGAAAAAATTAATATTGGCAAATAAAGACCTCTTGCCTAAATTAGAAGAAGTTAGTATATTTGTAAATCTAAAGTAGAAATAAACTAAAAAAATAATACAGATGGAAGTTACAGGAAGAGTAAAAATGATTGACCAAACTAAAGAAGTAGGTTCTGGTGGTTTCAAAAAAAGAGATATTGTTGTTACTACTGACGAACAATACCCGCAACATATTTTGGTGCAATTTGTTCAAGATAAATGTGACTTATTAAACAATTACCAAGTAGGTGAGCAAGTAAAAATCGACATCAATCTAAGAGGTCGTGAATGGACTAACCAACAAGGTGAAACCGTTTATTTCAATACTATTCAAGGATGGAGAATTGGAAAAGTACAAGCAGAGGCTCCAGCAGCTGCTCCACAAACTCCTCCAATGCCAGCAGCAGAAACTTTTGCTCCAGCAACTAATTTAAATGAAGAAGAGCCAGACGATTTACCGTTTTAATCTTTCTAAATATTCATGAAAACCCGACTCTTAAGCGTCGGGTTTTTTTATTTACATTTGTAATTCATAAATACTACCAAGCAATGAACTGGGAACAACTTTTATCATTAAAAAGACAAGGCGACAAAGGCAAAAGATTGCGCGTAGAACAAGACGATACCCGTTTGGGTTTTGAAGTAGATTACGATCGTATCATTTTTTCTGCTGCCTTTAGAAGTTTGCAAGATAAAACCCAAGTTATCCCACTTTCTAAAACTGATTTTGTTCACACTCGTTTGACGCATAGTTTAGAAGTTTCGGTTGTGGGGCGTTCTTTAGGAAGATTGGTAGGGAAAAAAATCCTAGAAAAATACCCGCATTTAAAAGAAGTTCACGGCTACCACATGAATGATTTTGGGGCTATTGTTGCCGCTGCTTCATTGGCACACGACATCGGAAATCCACCTTTTGGCCATTCCGGTGAAAAAGCCATAGGTGAATATTTTTCGATTGGAAAAGGACAACAATACAAAGACCAACTCACTCCTAAACAATGGCAAGATTTAATCGATTTTGAAGGCAATGCCAACGGATTTTCAGTTTTGACAGCGGATCGTCCGGGTATTGAAGGAGGTTTACGAATTTCATTTGCAACCCTAGGTGCTTTTATGAAATACCCAAAAGAAAGTTTACCTAAAAAACCAACCAATGATATTGCCGATAAAAAATATGGTTTCTTCCAATCAGACAAAGCATTCTTCGAAGAAGTCGCTGCAGACATGGGATTAATTCCAAATAAATCAGGAAAAGATATTGGATTTGAAAGACATCCACTTGCTTATTTGGTCGAAGCAGCCGATGATATTTGTTACACCATTATTGATTTTGAAGACGGAATCAATTTGGGCTTAGTCCAAGAAGAATATGCCTTAGAATATTTAATCAAACTAGTTAAAGATTCTATTGACAGCGCTAAATACAGCACTTTAAATACAAAAGAAGACCGAATCAGTTACTTGAGAGCATTAGCCATTGGAAGTTTAATTAACGATGCAGTTCGCGTTTTTATTGAAAATGAAGAGGCTATTTTGGCTGGAAAATTTCCGTATGCCTTAACTGACAAAAGCAGGTACAAAGCGCAAATGGATGACATCATTAAATTGAGTGTGAAAAACATCTATCAAAGTCGCGAAGTCATCGAAAAAGAAATTGTGGGCTACCAAATTATCCAAACCTTATTGGATAAATTCATTTCGGCGATGAACAATAAATTCAATGGAACGGCTTCCAATTATGACCAATTAATTCTAAAGATGTTGCCTGAAAAACACAATGTAGAAAAAGAAAATCTATACGACAGACTGCTACACATTTGTCACTATGTTTCGATGCTTACTGATGGAAATGCCTTGGAATTATTTGAAACGATTAACGGTACTAAGAAATAGTATTTGCCACTAAGGCTTAAAGTCACAAATATTTAAAATTTCTTAAAAAGCTGTGTGACAATTTCTTAAAAAATTTACTTAGCGAACTTCGTGCCTTCTTAGTGCGCTTTGTGGTTAAAAAACTGGATTTCTGATTTACTTCACTCTTACAATAAAATAATTTTTCTTTCCACTTTGTAATAAAACGAATTGATTATTGATTAAATCGTTGGTAGAAAGTTGATATTCTTCTGTTATTTTTTCTTTGTTTACCGAAATTGAATTAGCTGTCAAGGCTCTTCTTGCCTCTCCGTTGGATTTAAAGAAACCTGTTTTTTCATTCAAAACCGTCACAATATCCAATCCGTTTTCGATTTCGCTTTTAGCAATTTCCGCTTGAGGCACTCCTTCAAAAACTTCTAAGAAAGTCGCTTCGTCCAATTGTTTCAAATCGTCAGCCGAAGCATTTCCGAAAAGAATATTCGAAGCTTTGATTGCTTTTTCCAACTCTTCTTTAGAATGCACCAAAGTAGTTACTTCTTCGGCTAGTTTTCTTTGTAACACTCTCAAATGTGGCGCTACTTGATGCTCAGTTATTAATGCGTCAATAGTTGCTTTATCTAAAAACGTAAAAATTTTGATGTATTTTTCTGCATCTACATCGGTAGTATTCAACCAAAATTGGTAAAATTTATATACCGAAGTTTTGTCAGCCGTTAACCAAACATTTCCCCCTTCGGATTTTCCGAATTTAGAACCATCCGCCTTAGTAATCAAAGGACAAGTCATGGCGTAAGCTTTAGCGCCTTCGGCATTCATTCTACGCACTAGTTCCGTTCCAGTAGTAATATTTCCCCATTGATCAGAACCTCCCATTTGTAGCAAACAGTTGTATTCTTTATGCAAATGGTAAAAATCGTATCCTTGAATTAATTGGTAGGTAAACTCGGTAAACGACATTCCCTCGCCTTCTCCTGACAATCGTTTCTTAACCGAATCTTTTGCCATCATGTAGTTTACGGTAATACGTTTGCCCACATCACGCGCAAAATTGATGAATGATAAATCCTTCATCCAATCGTAGTTATTCACTAAAACAGGGGCATTTACATCCTTCGAATTAAAATCTAAGAAACGTGACAGTACTGCTTTGATACCTTCTACATTATGTGCCAAAGTAGCCTCGTCCAACAAATTTCTTTCGTCTGATTTTCCTGATGGATCTCCAATCATTCCTGTTGCACCTCCTACTAAAGCAATCGGTTTATGTCCAAAATTTTTCAAATGAACTAACAATAAAATTGGCACCAAACTTCCAATGTGCAACGAATCAGATGTTGGATCAAATCCAATATAAGTCGTTGTCATTTCTTTTAAAAGTTGTTCTTCGGTTCCCGGCATGATGTCATGAACCAAGCCACGCCATTGTAATTCTTCTACTAAATTTTTCATTTTGATAATCAATTTGCGCAAAGATAGAAATTTCAATGGCAATGGCAATTGCAACATCAAAAATCAAGGCCAATTTCAAAAATCAATTTCAATAGCAAAAAATGAAATGAAAATCTGTGAATCAGTGACTAAAAAGATTGCCTCGTCGGTTCTCCTCGCAATAACAAAAAAACTTTGCGACTTCGTGGCTTCGTGGCAATACCAAAAAAAAGTATCTTTACCACATGATTTTAGTCACAGGTGGAACGGGTTTAGTAGGCGCACATCTCTTACTTCATTTAGTGGAGCAAGGAGAAAATGTTCGTGCTTTATGTCGAACTAAATCTTCCATTGAGAAAACCAAAAATTTATTTTTCCTTTACCACAAACCCCATTTATTTGAAAAAATAGAATGGATCGAAGCCGACATTCTTGACATTCCTTCTTTGGAAATCGCTTTTCAAAATATTGAATTCGTTTATCATTGTGCCGCTTTAATTTCTTTCGATCCAAAAGAGGAAGAATCAATTCGGAAAACTAATATTGAAGGCACGGCCAACATCGTTAATTTTTGCTTGGCATTCGGAATTAAAAAAATGCTATTTGTGAGTTCGATTGCCGCTTTGGAAGATCCAAACGCAACAGAAACCACTATTTCTGAAACGACCGAATGGAATCCAGAAAAACCCCATAGCGATTATGCAATTTCTAAATATGGTGCCGAAATGGAGATTTGGCGTGGTCAACAAGAAGGCTTAAACGTCATCATTGTCAATCCGGGAGTTATTTTAGGTCCTGGATTCCCAGAACAAGGAAGTGGTGCTTTGTTTTCGGCTGTTGCCAAAGGATTGTC
>JAGNSF010000055.1:5594-9153 GCA_017988155.1 Flavobacterium sp.
AACCAATTCGAAACCAACTAGAAACCAATTCATTACTCTTATTAATTCAATAATAGAAATTTTTGTTAATGACCGCATCATTACGCAAAAAAACATTTTCTTTGCATTTAAAATAAAAACCCAATTTTAGACATGAATAAGGCCGATTTCAATTTTAATAAATGGAATACTATTTTAGGTTGGTTTGCATTTGCAATAGCATTAGTAACTTATACCCTAACTGTTGAACCAACAATGAGTTTCTGGGATTGTGGAGAATACATTGCTACAGCTGCAAAACTAGAAGTGGGTCACCCTCCAGGAGCGCCATTATTCCAAATGATTGGTGCTTTTTTCGCTATGTTTGCCATAGACAATGAGCATATTGCACTAATGGTGAATATGACATCGGTGGTGTCTAGTGCTTTCACCATTTTGTTTTTATTCTGGTCATCCAGTATGATATTAAAAAAAATCATTGGTTCGTATAATGAAATTAATAAAGACAATTCTATTGTTATCTTAGGAAGTTCGTTAGTTGGCGCATTAGCCTATACTTTTTCAGATAGTTTTTGGTACAATGCTGTAGAAGCCGAAGTATATGCTATGGCATCCTTACTTATCGCTTTATTACTTTGGTTGGGATTACGTTGGGAACAAGAAATGAATACACCTAGAGGTGACAAATGGTTGTTGATCATTTCACTTGTTATAGGGCTTTCATTTGGAGTTCACTTTATGGCTTTATTGACAATTCCAGCGATTGGATTTTTATATTTTTTCAAAAATTACAAAACCGTTACCGTTAAGAATTTCATCATTGCCAATGTAGTAGTGGTTTCTATTTTGTTGTTCATTTTCAAAATGTTATTGCCGTTAACCATGGCTTTCTTTGGTAAAACCGAAATTTTCATGGTCAATGAAATGGGATTACCATTTAATTCAGGAACTCTATTTGTAACCCTTTTACTAATTGCATTTTTTTATTTTGGATTGCGCTACACCAAACAAAAAGGTCTGGTTTTTTATAATACCATTATCCTTTGTACATTGTTTATTTTAATTGGATTTTCCACTTGGATGATGTTGCCTATTCGAGCTAATGCTAATACAGTAATTAACGAAAATAAACCTTCGGATGCTGCTGAAGTACTTGCCTATTACAACCGAGAACAATATGGTGTAAATCCGCTATTTTACGGACCTCAATTTACAGAAGCTTTTGCCGGATTGGATAAAGAAAAACCCTATTTAGATAAAGCACCTAACTACGAACGAAATTACACCACTGGTAAATACGATATTACCAATAATTTCAAAAATGCAGAGCAAAATAGCGATGACAATCACAAAACACTATTGCCAAGATTATGGAGTGCTGATCATGTAGAAAATTATATCAACTTTACTAATCCACCTGAGTTTAGAATTAATTACGACTATCCTTTCGAAGAGGATTTGGCCAAATACGGGATCGAAGCAGGACAATTAAGCGAGGAAGAGTACAATAAAGCCATAGCCCAACTAAAAGGCGAAATTGAAAAAGTAGTACTTGAGTTTAGACAAGCTTACGCTCAAAAAGAAATTGACAATGAAGGTTATGTAGCCTTCTTAAAAAACTATGGCGATTATTTAATTGTTGAAAAACCAACTACCGTTGATAATTTCCGTTTTATGTTTGAATACCAATTTGGATACATGTATTGGAGGTATTTGATGTGGAATTTTGTAGGCCGCCAAAACGATATTCAAGGGCGTTACGATAATTTGAATGGAAACTGGATTAGTGGAATTCCGTTTATGGATAGCTTGCATCTTGGTTCACAAGATAATTTACCAACTGATGTTTTGAACAACAAAGGACGTAACACTTATTTTTTCTTGCCATTCATCCTAGGATTGATTGGATTAATGTACCATGCTAGTAAAGATCGTAAAAGTTTTTACGTATTACTTTCTTTATTTTTATTCACAGGAATAGCCTTGAAAATTTACTTAAACGAAAGACCATTCGAACCTCGTGAACGCGATTATGCCTTAGTAGGATCGTTTTATGTTTTTGCTATTTGGATTGGTTTTGGAGTGTATTCACTATATGAAAGTGCCAAAAAACATTTAGCTCCAAAAATTGCTGGACCTGTATTAATTGCTGGTAGTTTATTAGCTGCGCCCGTTTTAATGGGATTCCAAAATTGGGATGACCATGATCGTTCTGATAAATATACTGCAGTTGCAATGGCTAAAGCCTATTTAAGTTCGTGTGACAAAAATGCGATCTTATTTACCATTGGAGATAATGATACCTTCCCACTTTGGTATGCTCAAGAAATTGAAAATTTCAGAACGGATGTTAAAATTGTCAATACAAGTCTTTTTATGACTGATTGGTATATTGACCAAATGAAAATGAAAAGTTACGAATCAGATCCGTTACCTATTTCGTTTATGCACAACGAATATGTTGGAGACAAACTAGATTATGTAGCTCATATCCCAAAAATCGAAACGCGCTGGGATGTAAAAGATTTTATTGCTTTTATTAAAAATCCTAAGTCAACTGTTGAAATGCAAAATGGACAAACTATCCATTTTTATCCAACCAATAAAATTAGAATTCCTATCGACAAAAACACCATTATCAAAAACAAAGTGGTAAGTCCTCGATACAATGATTCTATTGTTTCAGCCATCGATATTGACATTAAAGGAAGTGCTATTTACAAAAATAGATTAATGATGTTAGACATTGTAACGAATAACAATTGGAAACGTCCGATCTATTTTAGTGGTGGAGCATTTGATAACGAAGATTATCTTTGGATGAAAGAATTCCTACAATTAGAAGGAATGGTTTATAAATTGGTCCCTGTTAGAACTCAACTTCCAAAAGGAGCCAGCCAAATCGATATGGGCCAAATTGATACTGATATCATGTTTGATAAAGTAATGCAATGGAATTGGGGTAACAGTGAAAGTTTATCCATTTATCATGATCCGGAAACACGAAGAAATAGCATTACCTATCGAATGAATTTATCTCGATTAATGACTAGACTTATCGGAGAAGGTAAAATGGACAAGGCTAAAAAAGTAATTGATTTAGCAATGACAAAAATGCCTGTAGATCAATTTGAGTACTATTCATTAGTGGATCCTTTTGCAAAAGGATATTATGATGTGGGCGAAAAGGCTAAAGCGCAAAAGCTATTAAATCAATTGATTGGAAAATACACTGAAAACTTAAACTATTACAGTCATTTGTCTTCAACAGAGCAAGTGGACATAGCTATAGAAATTGTAACCGATATTGAACGCTATCGTGGGTTATTAGAAATTATGAAAGAAAGTGGCGACACTGCTTTATACGAAAAATCGAAAAAGACATTCAACAATTACATCAGTATTTTTGAACGTTTTGGTCGTGAAAAAGAATAAGGTAAATCCTTATAAAACAAAAAAAGGCAGTATTTAAATACTGCCTTTTTTTGTTTTATGTGATGCGATTGAATCTTTACTTTTTTTAGCAAGCTGACTTTTCTTTTTTAACTTGTCAATTCTGATTTTATCCTTTTTTTCTTCT
>JAGNSF010000243.1 GCA_017988155.1 Flavobacterium sp.
AAGCAAAAACCACTTTTTCGGAATTCTTCAATCAAAAAAGAAGACAAATCGCTACTGCAAATTACTTTAAATCAGCAGATCAAGTACGATTGGGAGTTTTTTATAGTTCTCAATTATTATTTATAATAACGGCGGCTATTTTATTTGCATTTCAGTTTGAATGGATTATTGTTTTAAGTATTTTCTTGGGACGCTACATAGTAGCTTGGATCGTTGTCGGATTTTCAGCTGGAAAACTAAAAGAGAATGATATTAAATGGTGGTTCCCTATTGTTGAAATTGTACTTATCTTTACACAAGTGAATGCGTATTTTACCAATTTATTCTCAAAACCAATCCAGTGGAAATAAACCAACAAATAGAAAAAGCAAAACTAGGCGATCAAACTGCCTTCACTTTTCTATTGGATTATTATTGGAATGAAGTATATGGTTTTATGTTGGTGCGTACCGAAAACGAAACGGATGCCGAGGACATCACCATCGAAACTTTCTCTAAGGCGTTTGACAAGATTAGCACCTACAATAACGAATTTCAGTTCAATACCTGGTTAATCGCCATTGCCAAAAACGGTCATGTTGATTTGTTACGCAAACGAAAATCAAGTCTATTTGTCGAAATAACCGATGACGAAGACCAGAAAGCACACAATGTAGCCGACACGACGCCTTCTGTTGAAGACAAAATAATCACAGAACAAAATTTGTCACAATTATTGAAATTCATTAAAGAATTGAAACCGCACTATCAGGAAGTAATTCAAATGCGTTATTTTCAAGAAATGAGTTATCAAGAAATTGCAACTAAAATTGACGAACCATTGAGCAATGTGAAAATCAAAATTTTGAGAGCTAAAAAATTATTAGCCGAAATCATTCAAAAAGGATCCAAAGGGTAGTTGGATTTAATTTAACTATTGTTAATCCAAAATTTTCGTCTATCTACTTCAATACATTACTTATATTTGCAAAAGAAATTTGATGTTATGGAAACTGTTTTAGAAAATAAATTACCAACAGCTAAACCAAAATGGTTGCGTGTAAAATTGCCTATTGGTAAAAAATACACGGAGTTAAGAGGATTAGTTGACAAATACAGCTTGAACACAATTTGTACTTCTGGAAGTTGCCCCAATATGGGCGAATGCTGGGGAGAAGGTACAGCTACCTTTATGATTTTGGGTAATGTGTGTACTCGTTCTTGTGGTTTTTGTGGGGTAAAAACAGGCCGTCCAGAAACAGTTGATTGGGACGAACCCGAAAAAGTTGCTCGTTCTATTAAAATCATGAACATCAAACATGCCGTAATTACTAGTGTAGATCGTGACGATTTAAAAGATGGCGGATCTATCATTTGGATAGAAACTGTAAAAGCGATTCGCAGAATGAATCCGAACACAACTTTAGAAACCTTAATTCCAGATTTTCAAGGCATCGAAAGAAATATTGATCGTATCGTAGAAGCCAATCCTGAAGTAGTTTCTCATAATATTGAAACTGTACGCCGATTAACTCGTGAAGTGCGCATACAAGCCAAATACGATCGTAGTATGGAGGTATTGCGTTATTTAAAAGAAAAAGGAATCAACAGAACCAAATCAGGTATTATGCTTGGTTTAGGCGAAGAAGAGGAAGAAGTGATGCAAACACTTCGTGACTTACGCGCTGCCAATGTAGATGTAGTGACTATCGGTCAATATTTACAGCCTAGTAAAAAACACTTACCTGTTAAAGAATACATCACACCAGAACAATTCGAGAAATACGAAAAATATGGATTGGAATTGGGTTTCCGTCACGTAGAAAGCGGGGCTCTAGTGCGTTCGTCTTACAAGGCACAAAAACACATTCTTTAATTTTCCTATTTTGAAAATACGAATTGCCATCAACGGTTTTGGAAGAATTGGTCGAAATCTTTTTCGATTACTCCTTAACCATCCCCAAATAGAAGTGGTTGCTATTAATGACATTGCCGACACAAAGACAATGGCGCATTTAGTAAAATACGATAGTATTCATGGCATATTACCCTTTGAAGTCAACTCCGATGCAAACGGGATTATAATAGATGGGAAGCACATTCCTTTCTTCCACGAAAAAAGCATTGCTAATTTGGATTGGAAAAGTCTCCACATTGATTATGTCATTGAATCGACTGGAAAATATAAAACTTTCGAAGAACTGAATGCTCATATTTTGGCTGGAGCCAAAAAGGTAATTCTATCGGCACCTTCTGAAGTGGATAGTATCAAAACAGTAGTATTAGGAGTAAATGAATCGATACTAGACGGAAGCGAAACTATCATTTCCAATGCGAGTTGTACGACTAACAATGCGGCACCAATGATTCAAATCATTGATCAATTATGCGGCATTGAACAAGCCTACATCACTACTATTCACTCGTTTACTACTGACCAAAGCTTACACGACCAACCTCATAAAGATTTAAGACGTGCAAGAGGTGCAAGTCAATCAATAGTTCCTACAACAACTGGAGCAGCTAAAGCATTGACAAAAATCTTTACGCATTTAGAAAATAAAATGGGAGGTTGTGGCATTCGAGTTCCGGTTCCGGATGGATCTTTAACCGATATTACTTTCAATGTCAAACGAGCAGTTACGATTGACGAAATCAATA